>JAIRKB010000175.1 GCA_031260385.1 Propionibacteriaceae bacterium
CGACAACACTTGGTACGCCCAAGGCCTCAACAGCTCCGGTCAACTATCCCTTGGCACCACTGAAACCACTGGTGCCGCGAACCGGTATCCCCAACCAGCCGAGTGGGCTAACGCCACCCCCATGACCACCAGCAACGTTCTAGCCATTCAAATCCTGAATGAATACATGCAGATCCAGAAACCAGACGGCTCCTGTTGGGCCGTCGGCAGTAATGCCAACGGTCGACTAGTTGATGGCACCACAGCCGCCAAGTCCTACCCGGTCCCCATGCTCTGGGCCAACGGCGACCCGATTGGCCTCCCCCACTAAGCCCTGATCCACCGATTCATCGCTGCTACGCGACCCCAGATAGGCACGCTGGCGGCGTTGACAACGCTCGACAGGCGTCCAGCCTGCCTTCGACGTTGTCGCCTTGCCATCACACCTATCTGGAGACGCTCGCGACGCGAGCAATCGGTGGATCAGGGCTAACCCGATTTAGCAGGACTCGTACCGCTTTCGCCCTGGCTTAAGGTAAACTCTTGGGGCTGGTCTATTCGTCAAGCCCAATCCCAAAGAAAGCGAGCCCATGCCGATCCGTCCTGACTTAAGAAATCTGGCCATTATTGCCCACGTCGACCATGGCAAGACGACGCTTGTTGACGCGATGTTGTGGCAGTCGGGCGCTTTCCGTACATCCCGTGAGGTCGAAGTGCGGGTGATGGATTCGATGGATCTGGAGCGGGAAAAGGGCATCACCATCCTGGCGAAGAACACCTCGATCGCCCATCAGGATGCGGCGGGGAACCCGATCACGATCAACATCATCGACACCCCCGGCCACGCCGACTTCGGCGGGGAGGTCGAGCGCGGGCTAGAGATGGTGGACGGCGTCCTGCTCCTGGTCGACGCCTCGGAAGGGCCACTACCCCAAACCCGCTTTGTCTTGCGGAAGGCCCTCGCCAAACATCTACCAATCATCGTCGTCATCAACAAGGTTGACCGCTCGGACGCCCGGATCGCCGAGGTTGTTGACGAGACCTATGCCTTGTTCATGGATCTGATCGACGACGACCAAGCGGAGGTTCTTGACTTTCCGATCATCTACTGCGCTGCTAAGGCGGGACGGGCCTCCGCAACCGCCCCGGCCGATGGCGAGATGCCGGATTCCGCCGACCTCACCCCACTCTTCGAGACGATCTTTGCGACCATCCCGGCGCCCTCCTACACCGAAGATCACCCCCTGCAAGCCCACGTCACCAACCTAGACGCCTCGCCTTACCTCGGTCGACTAGCATTGTGTCGGATCGTCAACGGCACCCTGACCCGCGGACAGTCCGTCGCCTGGTGTAAGCGCGACGGAACGGTCACCACCGTTCGCCTAACCGAGCTGCTGAAGACGGTCGCCCTCGACCGGGTTCCCGCCGAGACGGCCGGCCCTGGCGACATCGTCGCGATTGCCGGCATCCCGGAGATCATGATCGGGGAAACCCTCTCCGACCTCGACGACCCCCGACCCCTACCGCTGATCCACGTTGACGAACCGGCTATCTCAGTGACGATCGGCACCAACTCCTCACCACTCGCCGGTCAGTCCGGGAAACACCTCACCGCCCGCCTAGTCAAGAATCGTCTCGACCAGGAGTTGATTGGCAACGTCTCGATTAAGGTCCTGCCCACCGAGCGCCCCGACTCCTGGGAGGTCCAGGGGCGCGGTGAACTGCAGTTGGCGATCCTCGTGGAGATCATGCGCCGCGAAGCCTACGAGCTGACGGTCGGCAAACCGCAGGTCGTCACCAAGCTGATCGATGGCAAGGTCCACGAGCCGACCGAGCGACTAACGATCGACGTCCCCGAAGAGCATCTCGGCGCCGTCACCGCCCTGATGGGGACGCGCAAAGGTCGGATGGTCCAGATGGTCAACCATGGCACCGGCTGGGTGCGGCTAGAATACATCGTCCCAGCGCGCGGCCTAATCGGATTTCGGACCGAGTTCCTGACCGACACGCGGGGCACGGGGATCATGAACCATCTCCATGAGGGTTTTGAGCCCTGGGCGGGCGAGATGCGCTTACGCCCGACCGGCTCCCTGGTCGCCGATCGGACCGGTTCGGCCACCTCGTACGCCCTATTTAACCTTCAGGAACGCGGCGCGCTGTTCATCGCACCAGGGATGACCGTCTACGAGGGTATGGTTGTGGGCGAGAATCCGCGCGGCGAGGATATGGATGTGAACCCGACCAAGGAACGCAAGCTGACGAACGTACGAGCGTCAACTGCTGAGGAACTAGAGCGCCTGATCCCACCGCGCCTGCTGAGCCTGGAGGCGGCGATGGAGTTCTGCCGGGAGGATGAGTGCCTGGAGGTCACCCCCGACCAGATCCGCATTCGCAAGGTTGAGTTGCGCGCCTTGGAGCGCGCCCGAACCCGAACCAAGCGCAAAAATGGCTAAGGCCCCGCCGGTCGCCCGCTCCCTCCCCCAGCGCCTCGCACCCTGGGCGCTGATGGTGTTGGCGGTCGTCTGGGGGTCGACCTTATTCTCCACCAAACGCCTGATCTCGGTCATCCCGGTTCCCGACTTTCTATTCGTACGTTTCGCAATCTCAACCTTGCTCTTGGTGGCGGTCTTCCACCGCTCACTGAAGATGAGTCGGCAACTGTGGTTGCGCGGTAGTCTGCTGGGGGTGATCTGGTCGGTCGGCCAACTGCTCCAAACCGCTGGGATCGGCCTGACGAGCGCTTCGATTGCCGGCTTTGTCACCGGGTTGTACGTTGTGATCACCCCGGTGCTCGGGCTGATCCTATATAAACTGCGGGTCCACCCCTGGGTCTGGGTGGCGGTCGCCTTGTCGACGGTTGGCCTGGCCACCCTGACAATCCGTCCGGTCGAGGGGGGATTCGGGGTCGGCAGTGGCGAGATCCTGGTCGCTCTATCGGCGATCGCTTACGCCTTTCATATCGTCTTCCTCGGGCGCTGGTCGAAGCCGAGCGATGTCGCCTCCCTGACCGTCGCGCAGGGGTTGTCGATGACCGTGGTCTTCTTTTTCTTTGCCTTGCCTGATGGCATCACCCTGCCGAGTACGGGGGTTAACTGGGCCTGGATGATCTATCTAGCGGTGATGGGTGGTGCGGTCTCGATCGTGGTCCAGACCTGGGCCCAAGGTCACATGGAGGCTTCGGTCGCAGCGGTGATCATGTGCTCCGAGCCGCTGTGGGCGACCTTCTTCGCTATGCTCTTCGGTGGCGAGCGCCCCAACTGGTTGTTCGCTGTTGGGGCGGCGGCGATCCTGATCTCGATGTACTTGGTTATTAAACCCCCTGGCGTGAAAAGGCCCTCTGTCCCGGATTAAGTCGGGGGAAGGTGCTAGCATCGGTGTTAGCAACGATTTTGGA
Organism: Propionibacteriaceae bacterium; assembly: GCA_031260385.1. Lineage (GTDB taxonomy): Bacteria > Actinomycetota > Actinomycetes > Propionibacteriales > Propionibacteriaceae > WQYJ01. Next base: position 3,374 of record JAIRKB010000175.1, read on the forward strand.
GGGGACCAATGACCGCACTCGAATCCACCGTTCCGATGCCCGTGCCAGCGGGTGACCCATTTCAAGGCCCACCTCCCGCCCCACCCCAGGAAGGGCGACCGCCGAAAACCCCCACGAGCTCGGCGTTACGTTGGGCGTTAGTGGCCGGCCTGGTCTTGGGTCTCGGTATTGGCGGGGTCAGTTTTTGGTTGACCATCAAACCGTACGCGCCGTTGGAAGCGACCCTGACTGGGCTAGGGCTGCTGGGGATGGGACTCGCCTTCGGCGCTGGGACCGCCCTGATCTTGGCGCTGGTGAAGAAACTGCGCTGGCAGACGATTTTGGTGATTACCGCGGCGACCGTTTTCTGCTTGACGGCCTTCATGGCCGCTCCGCTGATCGTGGGGTTGCTGATAGGGAGCGTTTCGACGATCTACCTCGCCGTGATGCTTTTCTCCGGACGCTACAAGCCCTTACACCCGGTGAAAAAGGTCTTGCGGGTCGGCTTGTTGCTGCTATGCCTGACCCTGATGCTCGGCACCGGTGTTGTCGCCTTCACCCCCGGGCCCAAGCTGAGTGAGGCGGATCGCCCCGATCGAGCGCAGTTAGCCTTGCCGTACGGGCTGCCTATTGAACAACTCGCGCCGCTCGCCGACCCCTCGCAGATGGGCAGTTACCGCCACTCGGTGATCTATTACGCTTCGCCTAAACAGCGGATCGATCCCTACCCCGGCCAGGAGCGGCTCGACGCCCCGACCGCCGATGTCACGGCCTTTGTGGATGGCTGGAGTGGGATTCGGCGCTCTTCGTATGGTTTCGGCCCCGACAAGGTGCCACTCAATGCCGAGGTCTGGTTGCCGGAGGGGGTCGGGCCTTTCCCGCTAGCGCTGATCGTCCACGGCAATCACGAAGCCGGTGACCGCTCTGATGGCGGCTACGCCTACCTCGGCGAATGGTTGGCGAGCCGGGGGATTATTGCCGCTTCGGTTGATGAGAACTTCCTCAACTCGTCGACGATCTACGATCTGCTAGTCTTCGCGAGCCTGCGGGAAGAGAACGATGCCCGGGCGGTCGTCCTCCTAGAACACTTGAACCAGTGGTACCGCTGGAATAGCCAACAATCCCACCGCTTCTTCGGCAAGGTCGATTTCGACAAGATCGCCCTAATCGGCCACTCCCGGGGCGGCGAAGCGGTAGCGATTGCGGCGGCCTTCGCCAAGCTCGACTACTACCCAGACAATGGCGCGGTCCAGTTCGACTACCCCTTCGAGGTCAACACTGTCGTGGCGATTGCGCCAGTTGATCGACAGTACGATCCGGCGGGGCTGGAAACCCCGTTGGCCGGTGTCAACTATCTGGTGATCCATGGTGGCAATGACATGGATGTCTCTAGCTTTATGGGCGCCAATATGTATCACCGGGTGGATGTCGCCGAGTCGGGGAGCAAAGCCGAGGTTTGGATTGAACATGCCAACCACGGCCAGTTCAATAGCTCCTGGGGCGCCGCCGATCTCAGTGGGTTATCGGGCCTAGCGCTGAACGGTCGACTGCTAATGCCCATGGCAGACCAGCAGCAGGCCGCGAAGGTGTTGATTGGGGCCTTCCTGGAGTCAACCCTATCGGGGCAGAGCGCCTATAACGGGCTCTTCCGCGACTTCGCTTACGGCACCGACTGGCTGCCGCGTGCCCGTTACGTCATCAACTATGCCGACTCCAACCTAGAGCTGCTCAATGACTTCGCGGCGGGGATCGATCTGCGCCAATCATCGTCCGGACTGGTCAGCCATACAGGCCAAGGCTTCGAGACCTGGACCCAAGTCGAACTTCCCGGCAAGTCCACCAATAGCAACCGGGTCTTGCAGTTGACTTGGGGAAACACCGAAGCGAAGCCGGTCTTCGAGACCAGTTTTGCCGAGGGTGTGGTCACGGTCGGTGACCGGTTGTATATTTCGTTGACCTCGGCCAAAGATGACCTCTCCTTCCAGATCAAGTTGACCGACGCGGAGGGCCACACCGCCACCGTGAGCATCAAGGAGTTTGGTGGGGTGGCGACCCCGATTAGCGCGCCAGTCTTCAAGCTACCCCTCTCCCTGCTAATCGGTGACCGAGAGCCCATCCTGCAACTGGTCTGCATTCCCACCGATCGGTTCCCGGGGCTCGGCGGGGAGATTGTCACCATGGAGTGGATCATGGATCCACCGACCACCGGCTTGGCGACGCTCTATGTCGACGACCTGCGCATTGCCAGAACGCTCACCACCGGCCCGACCGAGCCCGAGACCGCCAACTGATTCCCACCATCCGTACCTGATATTCTGGATCCATGGAAAACAAAGGGGTGGGTTCGCTATTTTTCAAGCGCCTGGTTTGCTATCTATGCATCCTGGCTTTCACGAATTTTGGGGTGATCTTTAGTGTTCTGGGGCTCCCGAGCCCGCTGCGCGTCGCCTTGCTTGTGGTCTTGGTGGCGGTGGTCATTTATTACAATATCAAGCCCGATAACGACAAGTTGGCCCCCCGTAGGCTGAGAATCATGGTCGGTGGCCGGGAACTGCTCATCGCTGCCGGGATTATCTCCGCTTGCCAAATCGCCATCTACGTCTATCTGTTCGTCTTTGCCAAGCTAGACACCTCGACGACAATCATGGCCTTGACCAGCATTATCGGCGTCATTGCGATTATCCTGATGGCCCTGAACGGCCTGGTGCGGATCTTCGCGACCTCACTCAACACTGGTGTCTTGCTCCGCGTTGCGGTCTTCCTGTTTTGGTGGACGCCCGGGGCCAATATTGCCCTGATCGTCGCCGTCTCCAAGATTGTCAAAGCTGAATACGATACCCAGGTCAAGCGTTACTTCCTGAACCGTGATCGCCGAGGCCAAGCGGTCTGTGGGACTAGGTATCCCCTGCTCTTGGTCCATGGTGTCTTCTTCCGCGACTGGAAGCATTTCAACTACTGGGGGCGGATCCCGAAGGAGTTGACCGACAACGGTGCCCGGATTTTCTACGGCAACCACAACTCCTCCCTCCCGGTCGAGCAAACCGCCCACGAACTGAAACAGCGAATCCTCGACGTCCTCCAGGAGACCGGCGCGGCGAAAGTCCACATCATCGCTCACTCTAAAGGCGGTCTCGACTCTCGCTATGCGATTAGCCAACTAGGTATGGGGAAATATGTTGCCTCCCTGACAACCATCAATACCCCGCATCGGGGCACCCCCCTGGCGAGCGCCCTGATGGATGTCACACCCGACAAGTTTCAGCACGCCATCGGGCGGCGCTACAAAGCCTTGTTCCGAAGACTCGGCGACTCCGATAGTGATTTCCTTGGCTCCGTTAAGGACCTGACCCCCGAACGCTGTCGCGAGCTAAACCAGATCATGCCCGATGATCGCGGGGTGCTCTACCAGAGTTTAGGCTCAAAGATGGGTTCGTCCACTTCGGCGATCTTCCCCCTAAACCTCGGCCACGCCATCATCAAAGGTCTTGGTGGCGACAACGATGGACTGGTATGTACGGATTCGATGGCCTGGGGTAATGCCTTGCCGATAGTGCTCCCCCAAGGCCGAGCCGGCATCTCCCACGCCGACATGGTCGACCTAACCCGCAAAGACATCCGCAACTTCGACGTCTGCGAACTATATGTCGGTCTGGTCAGCGACCTAAGGGAACGCGGGCTCTAGGAAACGATCCAAACGAGCCAATAGCAAAGGTGGGGGCCAGTGGCTAATCCACCAGCCCCCACCCGTACTAATTAGTTAGGCCGCCTGACGACGACGATAAAGGGCAAACCCGCCGACTAGCAGCAGGCCAGCCAAGGCCGTGCCAACGTAGGGCTGCCAGCTCGAAGTGGTCAGCGTCTGTCCGCCAGTGTCCGCCCCTGGTCCCGTGGCCCCAACGGTTAGAACCGAGGAATAACCGATCATCGCGATGACCCGGTTCTGGAACTTGAAGTTGTCCAAGGTCACCGAACCCATACCGACCGGGAGTTGGCTAGTCAGGGTGATCGCCGTCGACAAACCGTCCGCGCCCGGATCCGTGTCCGGAACGATATCCCGGTTGCCTTGAGCGAAGATTCGGTATTGACCCGAAGGCAGATCAGCCGGAATCGTCACCTTGGTGGAGAAGACCCCGAGATAATCCGCCGCTAGAGTCTCCAGGAAGATCTTGACTGACTCATCGGCGTTGACCAGGTAAAGATCCACCTCAGGAGTGTTCAGACCATAGCCACTGATTTCCAGCTCCGCACCCTGCTTCAGCGAGGTCACCGACAGGCTCAATGGCAGTTGGGCGTTATTAACCGGACGTTGAGCGAAAGCCCAGTGATTGGAATCATCACGAACCACCGTCTTTCCGTCATGGGTTGCCATATTGGTGACAGTGCCATCGGGATACTGCTGGATATGCTGCAGGTTGTTCATATTGCATCGCTCCAACCAGTAGGAATCCTGGGCTGAGCTCGGGTTACCTTGCACATCACCGTACGAAACACAAAGGTTGTTGATTAGCAGGAACTCCCCGACCTTCGAGAACATCTGGCTGGCCGATCCGTCGCAAGCCTCAATCGTGAGCTTGGTGTGGATCGTACGAGAGTTACCCGGATTAGTCAGGCAGAGACCTTGCGCTGGGACCGTAACCCCGGCTGGGGGATCGAGCAGAACATAGGGACTAACCGTCGCAGTCCGTTCGATGTCAACGCCACCGGTCACCGTCACACCGTCAGCTGCGAAATGCCCGTTGCAGGAACTCGTCGCGTTGTCGAAGATCGGTGCGAGGTTCACCGGCATATCCGGTGTCGGATTGATGATCACCTCTTGCATAATCGGGATACCATTGGCGTCGCGATCAGTCAGAGCCTCTTCACAAGCAATCGCATCCGGCCAGTCGCCAAAGTGGCCATCAATCCAAGGGTCGAGGTGGAACATGCCAGGCCCGCCATTGGAACTAGTGCCGACCCCGAGGCTACCACCAGTGCTGAGAGGATCAACAATGTTTTCGCGATCGCGGCCAAACATATCCCGACCGCAGCGACCACAAGAGTCTTCGATGATGAAGTACTTCTGATAGCTGGGAACGTAGATCTCGGTGCCGCGCGGTAACAAGGCGTTGGAGCTACTGACCGGAGAGATACCGACCGCAATCGTCACTGGATCCTCGTAGGTCCCAGTCCCGTTGGCTACCCGATGGATCCCCTGGAGGGAGGTCTGGTTCGGATAGGTGTTGGGTGAGGTCGCCGAAGCGGGATAAGCGATCGCGGCGCTCGGCGGGCTGTTGTCCGGCCAACCATAAGCCGTCAGCCAGACCATGGTCGTGAAAGGCGGCAGGCCCCCGTTGGCTACAGTCTTGAACTGTGCTACCGAGGAGGGTGTGGTTTGGGCGGGATTTAGGCCGATGACTGGGGCTTGGGTATAAAGGGTGATGACATTGCTGGTGGTGTTGACGCCAGTCGAATCGCTAGCGAAGACCGTTACGCAAATCCAACTGCCAATATCACCGGACGATGGAACATAATCCCTGGTCGTCGCCAGACTGGTGCCAGTTGTACAAGTCGTACTATTGGTCGCAACGCGATACCAGCGCCAGGTAAATTGAATATTGTTCATGTCGTTCCAAACCCCCGGAAAGCCCATGACAAACTTGCCAGCTTGGGGTGTGGTTTGAAT
>JAIRKB010000185.1 GCA_031260385.1 Propionibacteriaceae bacterium
TTGGCCTGGGTCGGGGCGGTCCGGGGCTATAGCGTCGTCTTGACGATGCCGGAGACGATGAGCCAGGAGCGTCGAGCCTTGCTGGCGGCCCTGGGGGCGAAGCTTGTCCTCACCCCCGGCAGCGAAGGGATGCAGGGGGCTGTCGCCAGGGCGGAGCAGATTGCCTCCCAGACCCCGGGCGCCTTCCTCGCTCATCAGTTTGAGAACCCAGCTAACCCGGCGATCCACCGACGGACCACCGCCCGTGAGATCTGGGAGGACACTGACGGTCAGGTTGACTACCTGGTTGCCGGGATTGGCTCCGGCGGCACGATTAGCGGGATCGGTCAGGGGCTCAAGGCCCTCAAGGCCGAGGTCCAGATCATCGGCGTCGAACCGGCCGAATCCCCCTTGCTGAGTCAAGGTCAAGCCGGGCCCCACCTCATCCAAGGGATCGGCGCCAATTTCGTGCCTCCCATCCTTGATCACTCGGTCATCGACGAGGTGATTGCCATCCCCTCCCAAGTCGCTATCACCTGGGCTCGGCGAGCCGCCAGGGAAGAGGGGTTATTTGTCGGCATCTCCTCGGGCGCCGCCCTCGCCGCCGCCGCCCAAGTTGCCGCCCGTACGCCAAAAAAGACCATCGTTGTCATCCTGCCGGACGCCGGCGACCGCTATCTATCAAGTCCCTTAGTTTCCGATCAAGAAGATGAGTGAATCATGCACCAGCACACCCCTGAAGTAAAGCTCCTTGTCAAGGCCATACGACGGATGAGCGAAGACCTCTCGGCAGCGATGCGGGAAGACCCCGCTGCCACCTCCAAGATGCTGGTAGCGCTGACCTACCCCGGTGTTCACGCCGTCTGGGCCTACCGGATCGCCCACGCGATGTGGGTGCGCGGCCCGGTGCTCCGCCCCTGGGCGCGCGTCCTATCCCAGCTTGCCCGCTTCTTCACCGGCATTGAGATTCACCCCGGTGCGACGATCGGACGCCGGTTCTTCATCGATCACGGTATGGGGGTCGTTATCGGCGAGACCGCCGTGGTTGGTAACGATGTCCTGATGTATCACCAGGTCACCCTCGGCGGCCGCTCGCGCGGTCAATTCAAACGCCACCCCACCGTCGGCAATCGCGTCTTACTCGGCGCTGGTGCCAAACTCATCGGCCCGATCACGGTCGGCGATGACGTCAAGATCGGTGCCAACGCCCTGGTCGTCGACGATGTCGCTCCCGGCGAAGTCGTTGTCGGCATCCCCGGCAAGAAACGCATCGGCGACGTCGTCGCCTAGAAGTTAACTCCAAGATTTCGGCCTTGTTCTGATAGACCTGACCAAAATCCTGGAGTTGGCACCCAAAATCACGAAATTCTGGGTGCCAACTCCAAGAAAATGGAGCGTGGAAGGAAAACGGGCCAAAATCCTGGAGTTGGCTCAACCCAGCGCGCCATAACAGCCCGGTGGGGGCAAGACAGCCCGGGCTTGGCATAGCAAAGAGGGGCCCGAGTGGGGCCCCTCATGAGTTCGGTTGGGTTAGCGTTGGGAGCGGACGAAGCCGGCGGCTTGGGCGGCGTCCTCGGAGATGAACCAGACGTCGGCGTGGGTCCGGGCGTGGCCGGCTGCACCGGGGACGTGGTATTTCATGGAGCGCTCGTTGCCTTTGATTTCGAAACCTTCGGGCGGATTCGGGCCGGCATAGGAGCCTTCACCATAAGGCGCGGATTCGACGATCTCGTCTTGGCCTTCAGCCACCTCAGCGGACTCGTCACCGTCGACCTCGCCCAAGGCGGCATCGTCTAGCACTTCGTCAATCTCATAATCGTCATCCGGGTAGACGTACGGTTCGTCCGGTTCGTAGGCGGCCCAGTCTTCCCGGCTACCAAGGAAGGCCCGCACAGCGATGACGAGGGCACCAAGCACGGCGCTAATCGCCGCGATGGTGGCGACTTTCTTAAACTTACTAGATTTCTTGGTTTGCACGAGTTCTCCTTTTAGGGCATCAAGGGAGGCATCGGCACGCGCGTCCAACCATTTTGCGATCTCGCGCTTGTCTTCGACCGGGGTTTCAGCGGCATGCTGAAGGGCCTGGATCAAGGCAGGCAGCAGATCATCTTGGACGGCTTTCTGGGCGCGGTCAACGGCGGGGGCGACCTTATCCAGAGCGGTATTAACTGAGGGTTGGATCCGTTCAACCGTGTCGGCAGCGAGTCCGGCGGCGCGTCGTTTGGCGCCCTTGGCGGCTTCAACCGCCGAGTCAGCGACGGGGGTAACCCGCTTGGCGGCGGCATCGATCAGGGGGGTGATCCGCTCGACCACCTCGTGCCAAGCGTTATCGGTGTCGGCCTTTAGCTTCTCAAGCCCCATCTCGAGGTCATCTTTGCGAACTATCATTGTCGTCCTAACGTTGGGCACTCCTAGGGGAGTGTCTATCTAGTCTACTGGGGTCACGCCGAACAAAGTACCCTGACATTCCCCTGAGCCCTGATCCTATTGTACGGACAAGTGCCGGACGTACGCTGGCTACCGCGAGCGATCCCGAGATGCGGGTCCGACCCTTCGGCCTAGCCTAGGTCAGTTGTGACCGGACTGTGGGAGAATAGATGGCATTGACATCAGAAGGGATGAAATGACTCAAGCAGTCTTGCACACCAACCTCGGCGACATTGTGATCGATCTGTTTCCTGATCACGCGCCAGTGACGGTGGCGAATTTTGTTGGCCTGGCGACCGGGACGAAGGAATATACCGATGAAACGACTGGGGAGAAGAAGACCAGTCGGTTCTATGACGGTCTTGGCTTCCACCGAGTGATCGATGGGTTCATGATTCAAGGTGGTTGCCCGCGCGGTGATGGGCGGGGTGGTCCCGGATATGAGTTCGCCGACGAGTTTCACCCCGAACTGGCCTTTTCGCGTCCCTACCTCTTGGCGATGGCCAATGCCGGCCCGGGGACCAATGGTTCGCAGTTCTTCATTACTGTCGGCCCGACCCCGCATCTCAACCGGCGTCACACGATCTTCGGTGAAGTCACCGATCCGGCAAGTCAACAGGTCGTCGACCAGATTGCCCAGGTCCGGACTGACCGCGGTGATCGTCCGGTTTCGCCGGTGGTCATTGACACCCTTGAGATTCGCTAGCGTTGTGGCTAGCCCGAGTGGGTTGGCCACCCCCAGACACCATCAATAGACATCAGTCTGACCCCTGGTTTCTCCATCCAAGCGGCAATTAGTTCTGCTTCGGCAAGGGAGCCTGCCGGCATCCCGGCGACCTCAGGGGTGACGCAGCGCGCCGCTTGGGTGGCGATTTCGGCGATCCGGCTCGGATCATCACCCGGTCGGGCGATGGCAGCGCCGACCAGTTGGGCATAACGGAAGATGTGGATCAGCCAGGATTCCCCGACCCGACGAGCAGCGATAATCTCCGGGCAACTCGCCAGCGAGACCAGACGGACCTTGCGCCGCAGACCGTATTCGAAGATCCGGAGTCGGGCCAGCATTTCGGCGGCCTCCTCGTAGCGATAGCCACTGGAGTAATGATCAATGGCGGCGAAACAGGCTTTTCTTACGGGCCGGACGTTACCCGCTAAGCAGTCTCTCGCTTGCTCAACCAGAGCGCCGTACGCTGCTAGGTTTGCTGGTTCGCAGGGAGCAGGGCAGGATTTCAGCTCGGCGAGGGCGCACGGTTGCCGACCAGTTTTGGTCAGGCGCTCCTTGCAGGTGCGCAAGGGGAAAGCTTCCGAGGCTGCCAGGATCGCCTGCTCGGCCGCGAAACGATCCGGGAAAGGGCCGAGATAGTGGGTGGGCGCGTCAGCGACCTTGCGGACGATGGAGAAGCGGGGGATCGGCTCGTCGGTTAGTTTGACCCAGATCTGGCTTGGCTGCTTACTCCGGCGATTGTACGGTGGTTGGTGGGCGGCGATCAGGCGTAACTCAACAACGGCCGCCTCCAAACTAGTTTGGCATTCGACTGCCTCCACCCCGGTGGCCAAAGCGATCATCTCCTCCATGCGCCGACGCTGTTCGGAGGCGGTGAAATAGGTCGCCACCCGGCGTCGGATCGCTTTGGAGGTGCCGACGTAGAGATATTGGCGTCGCGCTGGACTATCGCGAACAAAGAAGTAAACTCCAGGGCCCTTGGGCAGGCCTTTCGCCCAATGCCCTTTCGAACGCCGCGCCTTGGAGACCAGGTGAGAGAACTCCAGAAGATCCTCTAGTGTTCGAACGCCTTGGTTGCCGACCCGGTCGAGGAGGGCATGGAGCAGGTCAACGGTCGCCTGAGCATCATCGAGGGCCCGGTGGGAGGGGGTGACGGTGGTTGAAACATATTGCGATAAGGTGCCCAAGCGGTAATTAGCGACCTCATGTCGGGGAATGATGTGGCGAGCTAGCGCCACCGTGTCGACGACCACCAACCCCGGCCAATCGTAACCCAAGCCCTTGGCGGCGCGTTTCAGAAAACCGATGTCGAAGCGGGCATTGTGAGCGACCATGACACAGCCCTTGACGAACTCTAGCAAGGCCGGGAAGACCGACCGCAGATGAGGAGCGTCAGCGACCGTCTGATTGCTGATCCCGGTCAGAGTGGTGATCAAGCTCGGAATCGACACGCCCGGGTTGATCAGGGTCTGAAACTCCCCAAGCACCTCCCCGCCGCAAACCTTGACCGCCCCAATCTCCGTAATCCGCGAGTCATTGGTCGTTCCCGTAGTCTCCAGGTCAATCACGCAGAAAGTGGTTTCAAACAAAGGGGTTTCCAAGGTCGCAGTCTCGTCGGCGAAATCTGCCAACATCGGCTGGCGTTCACCATTCATATCAGGTTGCTTGGAGACCATGAAACTACACTAGACCACCGCTACGACACGCGGAACCAAATAATGTCGGAGGGGACTGACACAGTAGGGGACATGGAATCTTATGTGATTGATTGTGACTCCTGTGGGGCCAACCCGCAGGCCTGTGGCGACTGCCTAATGTCCTTCCTGGAAACCACAACGATAGGCCAACCAGTCCGCTTCAGCGCCGATGAGAAAGCAGCGTTGACAGTGATGGCGGAGGTTGGGTTAGTGCCGCGCTTGCAACTGGTTGCCTAGATCAGGGAGCACCCCTTTTCAGTGACCGTGGTCGCTCGCGGGGGTTGAGGGGGTCGTCCCCCTCTCGGTTTTGGAACCCGCGGGGGCTGAGGGGGTCGCCCCCCTCTCGGTTCGTCAACGGGGGTCGTCCCCCTCTCGGTTTATGCCAGTGAGCGGAGCCAGTGGCGCAAGGCGGCGGTGGCGCGAACGTCGTCTTCGTTGTATTCGAGGATGCGGATCTTCGCCCCCTGGCGCTGCTCCGGGCTGGGCGCATGGATGGCATCGTGGGACCAGGCCTGGGAGGCCAGCCCACTGGGGTCGGGGTCGCGCCAGCGGAAGCCCGCTCCCTCGGAGGCCACCACCTTCAGTCCCAACCCATCGACCCCAAAGAAGTTCTCCCTAACAACCGGCAACAAGTCAACAAAGTAATCCGGAATCCGCCGTGACAACCAGTTGAGCGCCGTCGGCTTCTCGGTGTTCTGCAACCGAGCGAAGCGGCGAATGCTAGTGATCTCATAGTTAGAGTAATGCCAGATCAACACCGGCACATCGCCAAGCGAGTTAATGTAATTTCGCAGCCAACGCGCCGCCTCCTCCGCTAGCCGCATCTCATGCTTCTGGGTCATCTCGACCCAGCGAGCCACGGGATGATAGAACGGTTCGGACTCATCGTTACGGCGGTCGTGGACCAGGAATCCCCATAGATAAGCATGGTTGCTAGCCGAGGTTTCGATATCAACATCGATCTCGACGGGCGCCGATGGCAGCGCGATCTGACCGGTGGTCAACCGTTCCAAAGCCATACCCTTGACGAGGAGTCGGCCCCGGTGGGCCGCCAAGCGCAGTCGTTCATCGGCCCCATTGCGGTGCCCAACGAGCGGCAGATACTCCTCAAGCAGGAGATCAACATCAACCTCCGCTAGATCATCAATCGTCGTCACACCGAGGCGGCGCAAGCTCATGATCTCCCGGGGATCCAGCGGCGAGCGCTCGATCTTCATTGAAATGTCATCAACCAAGCTGCTGCGACAGACCGGCCACCAGACACAGTTATTACACTGCGGAATCCTGACCGGTGCCGCTACTAGCGGTTCCCCCGTCTCGACATGCTCTAGGGCATGGCTGGCGACTCGGACCCGAAAGCGATGCTCATGTTGATAACGGTTCAGGGGGCTGAACTTCTTCCACTGATGTTCGAGGGTGTGGGAGTAGGCCCGCAACTGCTTGTCCTTGAGGTTGGTCCACACCACCGCCGACCCACAGCAGTCATGATCGCCATCGAGTTCGATATTTGCGCCCCAAACCTCGTCATCAACATAATCGGTCGCCGCCAGCAGAGACCACAGGTGGGCGAGCTGCAGCAGATCAGCGGTTTGGGTGGGCATCCGATAGCGGTAGTGGGACTTTTTCGCTTGATGGAGGAACGGTTGGGAAAGACAGCCGGTCAACTGGGTTGGTTCACCCTCAGTGGACGGGGCCAGCAGTGAATAATCCCTAATCAACCCCGGGTGGTAGTTGGGCCCATCCTTGCTCCGCAGCAGAACATCGGCGACCCCATGGCGGTGGTAGACATAGTCGGGCGGCAACTCGGCGTCAAGAATTATCGGCACCCCATCAGCCATCGCCTGAAGCGTAGCTGCGACGCGGACCTCTTGATCAACCAACCCCCGCAGATCGCGTACGGTCGTACCATGGAAGGCAATCAAGCTATCAAAGACCGCCGTGCGATGATTCTGAGCGCGCTGGGTCTGCTCCTGGGTGAGCCGACTGGGGTTACGCGGCGCGGGCAGGGAGGCGTTGAACTGGTTCTGGGTCATCACCGGGCAGGAAGTCGCGGCGTGCATATCGAGAGTGAAAGGCGTAGTCATGGCCGTGTCGCTCGGTGTAGGGCGACAATGCCGAAGCTGAGGTTTCGCCACTGGATTTGGGTGAAGCCGGCGTTCTCAAACATGATTGCTAGCTCGTGCTGGCTGCGCCAAGCGAGGATCGACTCCCCTAGATAAGCGTAAGCCGGGGCGTTAGACGAGAAGAGTCGTGACAGGATCGGTAAGCCCCGCCGCAACCAAATCTTCACCAGTTTGCGAATCAAGCGCGAGGTCGGGGTTGAGCACTCGCAGATGACGATCGTACCTCCCGGTCGTACGACCCGGAACAACTCGGCTAGAACGATCGTCGGATCGCAGACATTGCGCAACCCAAAACTCATTGTTGCCGCGTCAAAGGTCGCATCCCCAAATGGCAGTTGGTGCCCATCGCCGACCGTGAAAGGCTGGTCGGGGTGGAAGCGCTTGCCACAGACCGCCATCGCTTCAGTTAGGTCGACTGGGATGACCACCGCGCCAGCGGCGGCAATCGGGACCGATGATGATCCCGTGCCAGCGGCCAGATCTAAGATCACTTCGCCCGCTTGCGGCGCCAGGGCTTCGATCACCTCCAGTCGCCAGGCGCGGACCTGTCCTAACGACACCAGCGAGTTCACGAGGTCGTAGCGGCGAGCGGTGGCAGAGAACATCGCTTTGATGTCCTGCGGATCTTTATCAAGCTCCGCCCGCTTGCTGGGTAAGAATCTCATCGGTGACTTCCATTGCCGGGTCGCACTGTGTAATGCTCAGTCAGGACTATATTAGCGCTACCCAAAGCCAGCCACACTTCACCGCAATTTAAGCCCAAACAATCGGTGCTGATCCTTGTTCAGCCAAGAGGGCGTTCGTACGAGAGTAGGGGCGCGAGCCAAAGAAACCAGAGTGAGCCGACAGCGGGGAGGGGTGAGCGCTGGCAATGATCGGGGTTTGGCCAAGGCGCGGGGCGAGATCCCGAGCGTCGCGCCCCCACAGGATCGCTACCAAGGGCCCGCCACGTGCCACGAGGGCGTCGATGGCGGCCGCTGTTACCGCCTCCCAACCCTTGCCGCGATGGGAGGCTGGCTTGCCCGGTTCCACGGTCAGGACGCGGTTGAGTAGGAGAACCCCTTGCTCAAACCAGCTTGTCAGATCACCATTCGGGGGCGGAGTCAGGTCGAGGTCGTCCGTGAGCTCTTTATACATATTGCGCAGCGAACCCGGGAGCGGTCGGACGTCGGGCGCCACCGAGAAGGACAGCCCGACCGGGTGGCCCGGGGTCGGGTAGGGATCCTGGCCGACGATGAGCACCCGTACCTCAGCCAAAGGGCGGGTGAAAGCCCGCAGAACCTGGTCCCCAGCCGGGAGGTAGGGCCGTCCCGCCGCCAGTTCTCCCCGCAAGAAACCCCCCATGGCATGGATCTGATCCTCGACCCCGGCTAGAGCCTTGGCCCAGTCCGGGGCGACAATTTCTGTTAACGGCGCCATATATCTCCTTAACTTAACGCCTCAAGGATATAGGCTAAAGAACTGGGCCACCGTCGTGTTGTTAGGAGAGCAATGGATCAGCCAGATTTCGAGTTGGACACCACCAGTGGGGAAGCGGTTTTGCGGATCAGGGCGCGGGGGCGGTTGATTCTGACCCACCCGATTGCCAATCGGGGTACGGCTTTCACCCATCAGGAGCGCGAGGCACTGGGAATCTCGGGCTTGTTGCCTCCGGGTGTGCAAACCCTCGACCAGCAGGTCAAGCGCAGCTATGCCCAGTATTTGCGGGTTTCCACCCGGCTGGCCAAGTCGATCTTTCTCTCCGACCTGCGTGACCGCAACGATGTCTTGTATTACCGGCTAGTCTCCGAACACCTTGAGGAGATGCTGCCGATTATCTATACCCCAACGATCGGCGAAGTCATCGAGCGTTTCAGTCACGAATATCACGGCGCGCGGGCGGTCTTCTGTTCGATCGATCGTCCGGATCAAATCGAGCAGAATCTGATGGATTATGGCTTGCGGGCTGACCAGGTTGACCTGGTGGTGGTCACCGATTCGGGTGGGATCCTCGGTATCGGCGACCAGGGGATCGGTGGGGTCCAGATCGCGATCGGCAAGCTAGGCGTTTACACCGCCGCCGCTGGGATCCATCCCCGGCGGGCAATCCCCGTCGTTCTCGACGTCGGGACCGATAACCTCGGCTTGTTGAGCTCGGATGTCTATCTCGGTGAACCCCACACCCGCGTGACCGGCGAGCGTTATGACACCTTCATCGACGCCTTTGTCAAGGCCGTCACCAAGCTCTTCCCCCACGCTCTGCTGCACTGGGAGGATTTCGGCCCCGATAATGCTCACCGGATCTTGCAGCGCTACAAGGATGAGTGTTGTACGTTCAACGATGACATCCAGGGCACCGCAGCAGTCGTACTATCGGCCGTACTAGCGGCGACTCGGCTTAAGGGCGAGCGTTTGTCTGACCAGCACATCATTGTCTATGGGGCTGGGACGGCCGGTGTGGGCATCGCCGATCTGATTCGCGCCGCGATGATGCGCGAGGGCTTGGATGAGGCCTCGACCTACAGTCCCTTCTGGGCTTTCAACTCACGAGGGCTGATTGTTGAAGGTGGTAAGGGTGTCCGGGACTTCCAGGTTCCCTATGCCCGGACTGCGGCGGAGCTTGATAGTTGGGAGTTGGAGCCGGGGGCGAGCTTGTCCCTCGAGCAGGCGATCGATCACATCAAACCGACGATCCTGATCGGCACCTCCGCCCGGCACGGTGCCTTCTCGGAAGCGGTAGTGACCAAGATGTTCGCTTATTGCGATCGCCCGATAATCCTGCCGCTGTCGAACCCAACCGCGAAAGCCGAAGCCGTGCCGGCGGATCTGTTGGTCTGGACCCGGGGTCGCGCTCTGATTGCCACCGGCAGTCCGTTCGATGATGAGCGGTACGAGTCGGTGACCTACTCGATTGCCCAAGCCAATAACGCTCTGATCTTCCCTGGGCTGGGTCTTGGGGTTTCGGTCGTACGAGCGGTTCGCATCACCGACACGATGATTCACGCCGCTGCCGAGGCCCTGGCTGGCATGGTCAACGAATATCGACCGGGGGCGGCCCTACTCCCGTCCATCTCCTCGCTGCGCTTCGTCTCCTCGACGGTCGCGGTGGCGGTCGCCAAGGCGGCGATTAAGGAGGGCGTCGCCCAGGTCTGTCCCGACGATCTGATCAGCGCCGTCTTCCAACGGATGTGGCGGCCAGAGTATCCCAAGCTAGAGATCCTCGAACGTTCCACCTCCGCCCTCCTCCCCGGCTGAGGACCGGGCGACCCCCTGGACCCCCGCCAGCGCTTTTAGCGCTGTGATCCTCAGGGTCGACCCCCGATCTACCCAGAGCGGGACGGGGTCCCGCATGTTGTTTACAGGGGG
>JAIRKB010000221.1 GCA_031260385.1 Propionibacteriaceae bacterium
GGGCCAGGAAGCGAAACACTGCTGAGTTTTCGGCGATTGGCAACCCTCTTTCCGGGTTCCGGGAGGCTGCATAACTGGCTTCCGCGAGCCCACGGCGAGTCCGGTGGCGTGACAGGAACCCCCAGAACAGTGGCCAGAGCGGCAACTTTCCAGCCTCTAGGAGATTTTCCGGTACGGCGGTGGCGAAGCCGGTCGGGTCAGCCCAGGTCTCGCGCGACCCCTCAAAGACTTCGGTGAGCGGTTCGGTTTCGATCATTTCCCACCTCCCGAGGTTTGGGGTGCAGCGCCATCGCGGACGACGGTTGCTCGATAAGGTTCACAGGTCGCCATCAGTTCCTTGTGGCTTCCCTGAGCTGCAACCCGCCCGTCAAGCAAGAAGGCCACCTTGTCAGCCCGGCGCAGCCACAGTGGCGAGACTGTGGTCATGATGGTGGTCCGTCCGCGCCGGTAAGCCGGTAGGCGTTCAGCGATGCGGGCTTCGGTGTGGGCATCCACGGCCGAGGTCGGCTCGACCGCGACCAAGATCTCCGGGTTCATCAACAAGACCCGAGCGAGGACCATCCGCTGACGTTGCCCACCGGATAGACCGCGACCCTTCTCGTCAATTAGGCCTTGCCAGCCATCGGCGAAGGCCTCCCAGACATCTTCGGCGGAGGTGGCCCAGAGGGCTTCCTCGGCTTGGGTTCGGGTGTGGGTGCCATGGGGATCGACCAGGGTCTGCAAGGTGCCTTGAAAGACCGCTGTTGAGGCATCCGAAACGACGATGCGTTGCCTGACTTCGCCGAGATCCATCTCGGAAAGGTCAACCCCAGCCAAGCTCACCCCCCAAGTGCCACAGGCTAGCCGCTCATCCTGGCGGACTTGCCGGGCCCGGGCGGCGGCCCGCTTGGCTGACTCCTTGCGCTCCGCCTTCCCTTTCAACTCCCTGGAGATGCTCAGCTCTAGGCTTTCCATATCGGCAGGCAGGTAACGCCCGATCCGATCAGCGAGGGCCGCTGACTGATCGGGCAGGGGCGCGACGATGATCGTCAACTGCCCTGGTTCGGCGGTGAAGCCGGTTTCGGAGTCTACGATCTGACCGCTCGGTGGGCTCACGATCTGATCAGGGGCGACCCAGGGTGGGTCTTGGCTAAGCAGGGCAATGGTCTTGGCGGCCGACACCAGGGAGAGGGTCCAGCGCTGAAAGAACTCGTAGAAGATCATCACCGGGCGCTGGAGGAAGATCGCATATCCGAAAAAACCGACCAGTTGACCGATTGTCAGTTGCCCTTGGGTGAGCTCCCGGATCCCGAACCAGGTCAGTCCGACCAAGAGGGCCCCGGTGGTGATCGCGCCAACGCCGTCTAGGCTCGCCCACCAAGTGCCGGCGCGGACGCCAGCTTGGCGGACGGATTGCGATTGCTTGGCGTAGTTGTCGCCGAAGGTACGCTCCCCGCCGATCCCCCGCAGGATCCGCAAGCCGGAGACGATGTCCACCGCCATCCCGGTCAACTTGCTGGCCCGTTCCCGCTCCAACTGTTGGGCGCGTTGGAGGGGACGCAATAACGGGATCGTCACGATAACCACCATCGGTGTGGCCACCAACACCAACCGCCCTAAGCCAAGGTTCTCGCGAATTACCACCACCGCGACAAACCCAAATGACACCACCGCCACAATTAATCGAGAAACGTATTCAACCACCGCTCCAAAGTTGTCCGAATCAGAGTTCGCCACCGACAACATCTCCCCGGCGGGCACCCGGCGAGTAACGACATGGGACATCTGGCCGACCTTGCGAATCACCAACTTGGTCACCCGGAACATCGAGACCAACCAACAGGCCACCCCAATGAAGTGACCGCCCGCAGAGCACGCCACCCCGACAACGATCAAGATCACCATCACGATCGTGAGCCGCCAGGTGACCGCCCAGTTTCCGGCGATGATTCCATCATCGACAATCCGGGACAGCAGATAGGGGTTAAGAATTCCCGGCAGGTAATAAACCAGGTAGAGCACAGCGTTAATGGCGATCAAACCGCGCTGCCGGCCGAGCATCCACAGGTTGAACCGCAAGGGGGAACGCGTATCGGGCGTCTCGGCAGTCTCGTCCGAGGCGCTATTGCGCGCGAGGTTGGTGTAGGCGCGCACCGGAGGCGGATAAAGCTTCATTTCACCCTAAATATGGTCAGCCTTTCAGTCTATCTGCCAAGTGACTTGTAGGGGAAATTCGTTCGCCGCCAGGTGTGCCAGCTAGCGTCGTTTGGCGCGTGGTTTGACCTGGATGTGCACTGGCGACCCCACAAATCCGATCTCTTCGCGTAGTCTTCGCTCGACGAATCGGACGTACGGGGCGTCCAGATCACCACTGGTGAACAAAACGAAGGTCGGCGGGCAGGCTTGTGGTTGGGTCGCAAAGAGGATCCGGGGTTGCTTACCACCGCGTACGGGATGGGGGTGAGCGGAAACTAGCAAGCCGAGGAGGGCGTTGAGCCGTCCAGTGGGCACTCGGGTCTCCCAGCCCTCCAGGGCCGTCTCGATTGCCCGCGACAGCTTGGCGGTATTGCGCCCGGTCAAGGCGGAGATGTTGACGCTCGGCGCCCAAGCCATATGGGGTAGATCGCGCTCAATCTCGCGGTCGAGGTAGCGGCGGCGCTCTTCGTCCATCAAGTCCCATTTATTGAAGGCGATCACCAGGGCCCGTCCGGACTCTTCGACCATCGACAGGATCCGCAGATCCTGTTCGGTGACCGGTTCGGAGGCGTCAATCACCACGACACAGACCTCGGCGCGCTCAATCGCGGTTTGGGTACGCAACCAGGCGTAATACTCATGCCCGGAGGCCTGGATCACCCGTTTGCGGATCCCAGCGGTGTCGATCATCCGGTAGGTCACCTCACCGATCTCGACGATCTCGTCGACCGGGTCAACCGTCGTACCAGCGACATTGTCGACCACCGAACGTACGGACCCCGCTAAGCGGTTAAGCAGCGACGACTTGCCAACATTGGGCTTGCCGACGATCGCGACCCGCCGTGGCCCATCTTCGACAGCCTCGACTTCATCGTCACCGGGCATCAGAGCGGTGATCGCATCGAGGAGGTCACCCGAGCCCCGACCATGGAGGGCTGAGACTGGGTAAGGCTCCCCCAACCCCAGGTTCCACAAGGCGGCCACCTCAGGTTCTTGGCGCTGGTCATCAACCTTATTAGCCGCCAAAACCACTGGTTTCTTGGTCTTTCGCAGGACCCGGATCACGGCTTCGTCTTCATCGATCGCCCCAATGGTGGTGTCAACCACAAAGACCACGACATCAGCCATGTCGACGGCGATCTCGGCTTGCTCGGTGATCTGAGCGGCCATCCCCTTGGCGTCGATCACCCAACCGCCGGTGTCGACGACGACGAACTCGCGTCCACCCCACTCGGCGTCATAACTAATCCGATCCCGGGTCACCCCCGGGATGTCTTGGACGACGGCTTCGCGCCGCCCGAGGATGCGGTTAACGAGGGTGGATTTGCCAACATTCGGGCGACCAACGACAGCGACGACAGGTTTCATCTCAGACCTCAATTCCGGCGCGCTGGGCCAAGATGATGATCTGGTCCACCACCTCTTCGACGGTTAACAGGGTCGAGTCGATAGTCACCACCCCATTGGCGGCGACCGTAAAGTTGACTAGGGTCGAATCGTCGCGATCTCGCCTCAGGATCTGGTCGCGTAGGGCGGCAGCGGTTAGTTGACCGCTCAACTCAGCGCCGCGGCGGGCCATCCGTACATCCGGGTCAGCAATCAGCAAAACCCTCACCTCAGCGTCCGGAGCGACAACTGTGGTGATGTCACGCCCCTCGGCGACAAAGGACCCGCTCGCAAGGATCGCCCGTTGCCGGTCCACCAATATCGCGCGCGCCTCAGCGATCGTCGACACCGCGCTCACCCAAGCCGAAACGGCCGGGGTCCTGATCGCCTGGGTAATGTCCTGGTCGCCTAGACGGATGTACCGCTCATTGGGATTAGTAGATATATCAATATCTATATCTCGACAAAGCTCTACGATCCCCGCCTGATCATCATGATCAATACCCGCCTCCAGGCAACCGACCGCCACCGCGCGATACATCGCGCCGGTATCAAGATAGGAACAACCCAGCCGCTGGGCGGTCAAGATCGAGCAAGTCGTCTTACCGGAGCCGGATGGCCCGTCAATCGCGATCGTGAACATGAAGCTCTTTCTATGCGGATATGGCGGTCTCTATGATCGCAGAGTCCAACCACCTTGGGCAATTGCCTGCCCCAAAGCAGCGGCCTGATCGGCCTCTACCGCGATCGACATGTAGCCGACATGTCGAGTCTGATCATGTTCGATCGCTAGATCCTCGACATTGAAGCCACCGGCGTCGATCTCGGCGAACAAGCGTGCCAAGGAGCCCGGTGAGTCTGGGATTTCGACGACGACGTAGACATAATCGGTTGGGGCGAGGCCATGTTTTCCGGGCAGCACGCGCGTACCCTCCACCCCCAAGCGCAGGAAATCCGCTACCGCTTGTGGCGAGTGGAGATTATTTCGCACTGCATCGAGAGCGTTGGCCAGTTGCGTCAACTGTTCGCTAATCGCCTGTTGGTTAGCGAGAATGATCGAGGTCCACATCGCCTGGTTGGACCCGGCGATCCGGGTCACATCACGGACCCCTTGCCCGGCGAGGCGCAGGTGGGCCGGAGCGATACCGGTCAGGTTTCCAGCCATTAGCGAACTGAGAATCTGCGGGACATGGGAGACCTCGGCGACCGCCCGATCATGCTCGAGGGCATCCATCACCTCGATTCGCGCCCCACAGACCTCGGCTAGTTGGCGTACGGTGGTCAGAGCGTGGGCGCTGACCGCTGGGTGGGTGGCGATCACCCAGGTACGATCCTCAAACAGGTCAGCGCGAGCCGTCAGGGGCCCGACGCGGTGGGAACCGGCCATCGGATGTGACCCGATGTACCGGTCGATTGCCGGGGCGGCAGCGCAAACCCGCTGCAAGATCTGG
>JAIRKB010000230.1 GCA_031260385.1 Propionibacteriaceae bacterium
GAGATTGATGCGGTGGTGACCGGCTATACGCGCGGTCCGACGGTGACCCGCTATGAGGTCGAGTTGGGTACGGGGGTGAAGGTCGAGAAGGTGACGGCCTTGTCGCGCAATATCGCTTACGCGGTGGCTTCGGCGGAGGTGCGGATCCTGTCGCCGATCCCCGGTAAGTCGGCGATCGGGATTGAGATCCCCAACCGCGACAAGGAGATCGTCTCTTTGGGCGACGTCTTGCGTTCCCCGGTGGCGCGCAATGAGCCCCATCCGCTGACCGTTGGCTTGGGCAAGGATGTTGAGGGTGGTTTCGTTGTCACCAATCTAGCCCGGATGCCCCACCTGCTGGTCGCCGGGGCGACCGGATCGGGCAAGTCGAGTTTCATTAACTCGATGGTGATGTCGGTGTTGATGCGGGCGACCCCCGATGAGGTTCGCTTGATGTTGATCGATCCTAAGCGGGTGGAGTTGAATCACTATGAGGGGGTTCCCCATCTAGTGACGCCGATTATCACCAGCCCGAAGAAGGCGGCTGATGCCTTGGGTTGGGTGGTCCGGGAGATGGATCAGCGCTATGACGACCTAGCGGCTTTCGGTTACCGCCATATTGATGACTTTAATTTGGCCG
Source organism: Propionibacteriaceae bacterium (assembly GCA_031260385.1). GTDB lineage: Bacteria > Actinomycetota > Actinomycetes > Propionibacteriales > Propionibacteriaceae > WQYJ01. The sequence goes on from JAIRKB010000230.1 coordinate 620, forward strand.
TACGATCGGGACGGCTGAAGCCGCTGCCTGGTTCGGAGCGTGAGATGTCTGCTTACCCTTATCTGGTGGTGGTCGTCGACGAGTTGGCCGATCTGATGATGGTGGCGCCGAAGGATGTTGAGGATTCGATCGTTCGGATCACTCAGTTGGCGCGGGCGGCCGGGATCCACCTAGTCTTGGCGACCCAGCGGCCATCGACCGATGTGGTGACCGGTTTGATCAAAGCTAATGTGCCTTCACGGTTGGCTTTTGCGACTAGTTCGATGACTGATTCCCGGGTGATCCTCGATCAGCCGGGGGCTGAGAAACTAGTCGGCCAAGGCGACGCACTCTTCTTGCCGATGGGGGCGTCCAAGCCGACCCGGGTGCAAGGCGCTTGGGTGACGGGGACAGAGATCCGGACTGTTGTGGCCAAGATCTCGACCCAAGTCCAACCGCAGTACCGGGAGGATATCGCTGACGCGACCACCCCGAGTCGAGCGGTGGCGGAGGATATCGGGGATGATCTTGATCTGGTCCTAGAGGCGGCCCGTCTGGTGATCAACCTCCAGCTTGGCTCGACCTCGATGCTGCAACGCAAGCTTCGGGTCGGGTTTGCCAAGGCCGGACGCTTGATGGATATCTTGGAGAATCGCTCGGTGGTTGGTCCCTCAGAGGGCTCAAAACCCCGCGAGGTTCTCGTCAAGCCCGATGACCTTGATGAGGTGCTGGCAACCCTTGGCGGGCCATGACGAACCTTCAGATCATCTCTTTGGGTTGTGCGCGCAACGATGTTGATGCCGAGGAATTAGCGGCCCGGTTGGTGGCCGACGATTTTTGTCTGGTCGATAACGCCGAGGCGGCCGAGGTGGTCCTGGTGAACACCTGCGGGTTCATCGAGGCGGCAAAAGCGGAAGCAATCGAGGAGATCCTCTGCGCCGCCGAGGCAGATTCCACCGGTCGGCGTAAGCCGGTGATTGTCACCGGTTGCCTAGCGGAGCGCTATGGGGCGGAGTTGGCGGGCAGTCTAACGGAAGCGGCGGCGATCATCGGTTTTGATGGGTACACCGAGATTGCCAGCCGCGTGCGCGCTGTGTTGGCCGGGTCGAAGGCGGTGGCCCATACCCCGACCGATCGCCGACTATTGCCCCTGAAACCGAGTCGCCCCTGGCGCCCTGAGCACCGCCGCCGCCTCGATATTAATCCGACGGCCTCCCTGAAGATCGCTTCGGGTTGTGATCGACGTTGCGCCTTCTGCGCTATCCCCGCTATCCGGGGCCTATTCGAGTCGCGGCCGGTAGCGGATATCGTCGAGGAGGCAGCTTGGCTGGCTACCCAGGGGGTGCGGGAGCTCTTCTTGGTCAGTGAGAACACGACTTCTTACGGTAAGGACCTTGATCGGGTCTCGCTGGAAACCCTGCTGGCTCAGTTGTCCCGCCTTGACGGCATCGACTGGATTCGCCTGAGCTACCTCCAACCCGCCGAGATCCGACCGGGGTTAATCGACGCGATGGCCGATATTGACAAGGTCGTCCCGTATTTTGATCTACCCTTCCAACACGCGTCAAAGTCGGTGTTAAAACGGATGCGCCGCTTTGGTGATGCCGAGTCCTATCTTGGTTTGCTAGAACAGATCCGTGATGTGCTGCCGACGGCGGGGATTCGCTCGAATGTCATCGTTGGGTTCCCCGGTGAGACGGCGGACGATATGGAGTGTCTGCGCCAGTTTTTGGGGGCGGCTAACCTCGATGCCGTGGGGGTTTTCGCTTACTCTGGTGAGGAAGGTACGGAAGGGGTTAGCCTGCCGGGGCAGCTTGATCCGGACGAAATCACGGCCCGACAAGGTGATCTCTTGGAGTTTGTGGACACCGTTACCGCGCTGCGAGCCCAGGATCGAATTGGGGAAAAGGTGCAGGTCCTCATCGAATCCGACCAAAATGGCGTCTATCTTGGTCGCGCCAGTCAGCAAGGCCCGGAGGATGCCCACTGCGAGTGGCATAATTCGCCAGCCAACCAGGCCTGGATCGGCCAAATCTGCGAGGGGGTTGTGGTCGATACCGATGGCGTCGATTGGCTAGTAGATCCAGTAGCTGACTCGGAGTAATAATCGTGAGGTATATGTGACAGAATGCACCTATAACATTCAGTTCTGGCTATGGAGGCAAGATGACTGACTCGGAAAAGACGGTCGTCCCGGTTGTTAATCTCCCTAATGCCCTGACTGCGCTGCGGGTGGCGATGGTGCCGCTCTTTGGTTGGATGTTGTTAGCCTACCCGGATCACATTATCTGGCGTTGGGCGACGGCAGCGGTCTTCGTGGTGGCGCTCCTCACCGACTTAGCCGATGGTCATATCGCTCGTAAACATGGCTTAGTGACCAACTTTGGCAAGTTGTGGGACCCAATCGCTGACAAGGCGATGACCGGGATGGCGATGATTGGCTTGTCGATCCTCGGCGAACTGCCGTGGTGGATAACGATCGTGATCCTGGTTCGGGAGTGGGGGATTACGATTCTGCGCTTCATGATCGTGAAGTACGGCGTGATGGGGGCGGACAAGTTGGGGAAGGTGAAGACCTTTACCCAGGTCGTCGCCTTGGTCGGGCTGACGATTCCCTTCCAGATCTACCGCGAAATCGGGGAACCGGCTTGGTGGGTGACGACCTGTGCCGTTCTCTACTGGGTGGCGATTGTCTCGATGGCGGTGGCCTTGGTGTTGACGGTCGTTTCCGGGGTTAACTACTGTATTGGCGCTTGGAAACTGCGTCAGGCCTGGTTGGCGGCACAGACCCCACCAGTGGCTGTCTCGGTAACGGTGGCTGTCGCGGTCACGGTAAGCGGTGATGACGATGAGTCCCAATGAACTGATCGAACGCCTCGCCGAGCGTGGGCAGACTCTCGCTACCTGTGAGTCGATCACCGGGGGACTAATTGCTGGCGCCCTCACCGAGGTCCCGGGGGCCTCGAAGGTCTTTCGGGGCGCCCTAATCACCTACGCCACTG
>JAIRKB010000231.1 GCA_031260385.1 Propionibacteriaceae bacterium
AGGTAGCAGCCTGTTTCGGGATGCCTGGCTTCGGCGAATCCCCCAGTGCCGACGCCGCTGCGACGATGCAGATCACCGAAGCCCTTCCCGACATCCAGTTGACCTTCGCCAACGATGTCCACTGCGCCTGGGCCGGAGCCGGGGCCCTAAACCCAGGAATCTGCCTGATCATGGGCACGGGAGCGATGACCTGGGCCGTTGACCACCAGGGAACCTCTCACCGCTGTGGCGGCTGGAGCGAATTCTTCTCCGATGAGGGGTCAGGCTACTGGCTCGGCCTCGAGACGATCAGGCTATTCTCCCAACAGAGCGACGGCCGCCTGCCCCGAGGCCCCCTCTACGACATCGTCCAGAACCACTTCCACCTAGTCAACGACTTCGACATCGTCGCCATCGTCGAACACGAGCTAATCGGTTCCCGAGCCCGCCTCGCCGCCCTCCAACCCCTGCTCGCCCAAGCCGCCGACGCCGGTGACGCCACCGCCATCCGGACCTACGCCCAAGCCGCCGAAGAACTCGCCCGCCTAGTCCTAGCCACCGCCCAAAAGATGTCCCCTAGCCCCAGCCCAATCCCCGTCTGGTGTGTCGGCGGCCTCACCGCCCTCGAAACCCACCTCTTGGCCCCCATCCGCCAAGCAATCGAAACCAACGCCAGGTCGGCGATCGAGTTCCACTCCCCCAAACTCACCCCTTGCCAAGGCGCCATCCTCCTCGCCGCCAGTCACTACGCCCCCGACCAAGCCCCACCCCTGACCTCCTAACGAGCTGACCAATCGACAAGGGCCACACCAATACTGGTGCGGCCCTTATCTTTTGGGGTGTGGGGAGGAAAGTTTAGGTTCGTCGTAGAAATGGAACCGCGAGGACCATAGCCATGGGGATGACCATGACGATGGCTAGTCCAACGATCGCGGGGGCTAGGACCATTAGCAGGAACAACGATCCAATCACTACCATCAGGCTTCGGCCGAAGGTGGTGGTCATTACGCGTTTTATCATATCTAGTCCTGGTCACTGGCTTGGGGCGGGGAGCCTCTCCGTACTATCGGAGAGGCTCCCCAGGGGGGGTTAGGGGCAGCGTCGGTAACGCATTAATGGATTATACGCAGCCACACAAGCGGACTCGGTAATTTGGATCTGGCTACCGGTATTTACCAGATTCCCCCACCGTGGCCAAGATGAGGTCCACCAGTATCCCCCAAGGCCGGTAGACTCGGTGGTAACGACTAAGCCCCTGGGAGGACTAATGAAGACCTTTCCTTTATCCACCACTAATCTGACCGTGCCGAGCATTGTCGCTGGCATGATGAGGATTGCCAAGCTCGACGACCAGGCGATCCGCGCGCTCATAGGTGCCGCCCTCGACGCCGGAATCAACTTCTTCGACCACGCCGATATCTACGGCGGTTCGATGCATCGCTGCGAAACCAGATTCGCTGAAGCCCTAAACTGGTCGGCCGCCGAGCGGGAGGCGGTGATCCTTCAAACCAAGTGCGGGATCTGCCCGAATGACGATGTTACCTACTTCGACTTCAGTCGGGAACACATTCTGCGCCAAGTCGAGGGTTCCTTGCGCGCTCTGCGCACCGACTATATCGACATTCTGCTCCTCCACCGCCCCGACGCCTGGGTCGAACCGGATGAGGTCGCCGCCGCCTTCGACGAACTTCAGGCCGCTGGCAAGGTTCGTCACTTCGGGGTCTCCAACCACACGCCGTACCAGATCGACTTCCTGAAGAAGTCTGTGAACCAACCCTTGGTCGCCAACCAACTCCAACTGTCGATCACCCACGCGCCATTCGTCGCCCAGGGGATCGCCATGAACATGCTCGGCGAGGACCAAGCGATCAGCCGCGATCTCGGCATCATCGACTACTGTCGTCTCCACGAGATCACGATCCAAGCCTGGTCCCCCTTCCAAGCCGGTTTCTTCACCGGGACTTTTGTCGACAATCCTCAGTACGAAGCGCTGAATGCCGTCCTGACACGCCTCGCCGAGAAGTACGGTGTCACGCCAACCGGGATCGCTAGCGCCTGGATCACCTCTCACCCGGCCAGAATGCAAGTCGTTTACGGCACCCGCACCCCGGCTCGGGTGGCCGAGATTGCCGCTGGGGCCGAGGTTCAGCTAACTAAGCCGGAATGGTATGAGCTCTTCCAAGCCGCCGGCCATATCGTGCCCTGATGGACCAAGTCAAGACCGTCTTTGTGATCCGTCACGCCAAGTCCGACTGGACAACCGGGGTCGCGGACTACGCTCGAGGGTTAACTTCGCGCGGCCGCCGCGACGCCTGCGCCCTTGGCCCGCGACTGGCGTTGTACCAAATCGACTTGGTCTGGTGTTCGGGAGCTGAACGGACGACCGAAACCTGGGAGCAAGCCTGTCTTGGCGGCGCGAGTGCGGTCGAGCTTGATCGGCGACGGGGGTTCTACGGAACCTGGGCCTCGGCTCTCCTCTCGGAGATGGCTTGCTTGGACGAGGCAATCACCAGCCTCGCCATTGTCAACCACCAGCCCCTGGTCTCCGACCTAGTCTCCGCCCTGGCGCAGCCCTCACCATTAGTCAGTCAAGCCGCTAATCACTTCCCGACGGCGGGCCTAGCGATCCTGACCTACCGGGGGCCCTGGGCAAGCTTACGCCCGAGAGGGATGGCCCTAGAGTCCTTCGAGCGCGTTCGCGCTGATGACCCAGACTAAAATCTCAGGCGATGAAGTCCAGCATCTTCTGACGGACCTCAGCGGCATTGGTTTCGTTGTGGAGACAGTGATAGGCCCCCGCAAACTCCTGCAGGGTCAGGTTCATTCCGGCATTGGCGGCTAGGCGGCGAATCGCTTCGGTTGAGATAATGCGGTCATTGGTGCCCAACATCACCAGGGTTGGCAGTGTGATGGCGTTGGCATGGGCAATCGTGTATTGGCCGGCGTCATAGACCGCCGCATAGAGCCGCAGCGAGATGCGAGTGTGAAAGAGCGGATCGGCCTTAGTCTGGGCGGTCACCGCCGGATCGCGGGTGATCGCGTCGAGGTCGAGACCGGAGGGGATCGCCATATTGGGGGTGATTTTGCCAACCAGGCGAGCGAAGCGAGTGACGATCCCAGGCATCGGTTTGGCAAGTTCCAACCAAGGCGATTCCACCATCACCTTGGCGTAAGGTGCATCAACGTATTTCTCGACGAAGTTCAAGACAATGCCACCGCCCATCGACAA
>JAIRKB010000286.1 GCA_031260385.1 Propionibacteriaceae bacterium
CAGTGGCGTACCGGGGGGGGTCAACCCCGCGCGCCCGGGGGGCGGGTGGGGGGACCGGGGGGTGGGCACCGGGGGGGGGACCCGTGGTCCCACTCCCCACGTGACACAAGGGAGCCGACCCCATGTCCCACCTGGCTGTGTCCCCTTTGTTCACCCCACCTGAGCGGGGTTGTGATGGCGTCGTAGGGTGGAAGAGGGTAAAGTTGAGATCAGATACTGCGACTGCGCTTGGAGGGGGTTGCGATGGAGTATACGGTTCTGGCGGCCGATGATGAACTCGAGTTGCTAGACGTCCTTGATCTTTACCTGTCCAAAGAGGGGATTCGGCTGCTGAAAGCCGGAAATGGTCGCGATGCCCTCGCGCTCTTCCGGACCGAAACCGTCCACCTGCTGCTCCTTGACATCATGATGCCGGAGCTTGATGGTTATGGGGTTCTTCAGGAGGTACGAAAGACCAGCTCGATCCCGGTTATCATTCTCTCGGCGCGGGCCGAGGATCATGAGAAAATTCTCGGGCTGGAGTTGGGGGCGGATGACTACATCGCCAAGCCGTTCAACCCGATGGAGGCGACGGCCCGGATTAAGGCCCAGTTGCGACGGACCTATAGTTTCGCCGGTCAAGATTCGACGACCGCAACCTACGCCATGCACGGCCTAGTTTTGGATACCGGCGCTGGGACTTTAACCAAAGAAGGTGAACTGGTTCCCCTGACGTCGACCGAATACAAGATCTTGGGGTTCCTAATGGGCCATCCCGGGCGGGTCTTCACCCGCCGCCAAATCTATGAAGCGGTTTGGGGTGACTCTTACCTCGAAAATGACTCCTCCTTGATGATGCACCTGTCGAACTTGCGCGCCAAGATCGAAGACGATCCCCGGCGCCCGGAAATCATCATCACCATCAAGGGCCTCGGCTACAAGATCGAAAAACCGCGCTAAATTTGGCCCGGTGGTGTCTTTCGGTACACCCGTACGAGGGCTAATATTAGAAATCATAATAAGGAGGGACCTATGAGACGATCGCGCGCAATCCGCGACTCTTACCAGCAGCTCTCCGACGAACTTGACTCCGCTCGTCAAGCCGCCGAGCAACTTGAGCAGCGCAAGAATCGGCTCCTGATGGACCTCTCCCACGACATCAAAACCCCGATGTCAACGATATTAGCCTGCGCCAAAGCCCTCGAATCGGGGATGGTCCCCGAGGACAAACGCCAAGCCTACTTTGCCGCCATCGACGCCAAAGGCCACCAAGTGCTCCGCCTAGCCGACGATCTGGTGGTGGTCATGTCGATGCAATCCGCCGACTTCGCGATCGTCAAACAGCCCCTCGACGCCGCCGAACTGCTGCGGACCGTCTGTGTTGCCCGCCTCGACGAGGTCGAAAACCGGGGCCTCACCCTCGATGTCGACATCCCCGAGGACCCCCAGATCATCAACGCCGACCGCAACCTAATGGGCCGCGTCCTCGAAAACCTCCTTGCCAACGCCATCAAATACAACACCACCGGTCTGCAAATCCGTACATCCCTCACCCCGCTTCCCGACGGCCTCCTGTTCGTGGTCGCCGATGATGGCAACGCCATCCCCGAAGCCCACCGCGCCGCCATCTTTGACGTCTTCGTGAGGGTCGACCAAGCCCGCGCCACCGAAGGCTCCGGGCTCGGCCTGTCGATCTGCAAGGGCATCGTCGACCGCCACCAAGGCCGCATCGACTACCTGCGAACCGCCCACTGGAACGAGTTCCGCGTCTTCCTCCCCACCGACTCCGCAAGTAACGGATCCTAAGCCCTCGCAAAAAAACAGGATTACTAATATAATGGACCCTGAGTCGGAGGTTTTGCGTGAGACGTGGTGGGCTGTTTCGCATGCTGGTATCCAGTTATGTGGTCTTTGCGGTGCTGCTGGTCGTGTCCCTATTGTCCGGCGTCGGGGCGCTCGTACTAACAATTCACCTTGCCGGAGCGCCCACTTACAAAGACCTAAACACCCTGATCGATGATCCAGACGGGCGCGGCGTGGTCGTGATGAATGACCTCCGCGCTTGGGTGGAGGGGCTTGATAATAACTACAACGTCGTCACCGTGCGCGGGGTCAAGCTCGACCAAGCGACCTATTACACCGGCTACGACCTCCAGCAGATGTTGAACTTGCGGCTCGGCGACCGCCAACTCAGCGACACCGACATCGACTACATCGGCATCCTGCGCGAAGCCGAACCCGGGGCCCAAGTTAGCTATTGGCTGATAAAGGTCCCCGCCTCTAGTGTCAACGTTCAACTACTATTTAGATACCAACAGTTTTTGCCTGGGTACGGTTGGATGCTCGGCCTCGGCGTCGTCGCGCTCTTCGCCGCCAACTGCGCGATCTTCGCGCTCTTCCTCGCCCGGCGCATCAAGCGCCCCCTATCGATCATCGGCTCCGGGCTCGACCACATTCGCTCCGGCCAGCCCGTCGTCCAACTCGCCCCCTTCACCGCCCAGGTCGAACTGGTCGCCATCCGCGACTCCTTCAACTATATGGCCCGCGAACTCTATTGGGCGCGCCGGGAAAAAGAGGAGCTGGAGGAGCGTCGCAATCAACTGCTCATCGACCTATCACACGATGTCAAGACCCCAATCTCGACGATCAAGGCTTGCGCCAAAGCCCTCGAATCCGGCATGGTTCCGAAAGAGAAACGCCAGGCCTACTTTGATGCGATCGATGCCAAAGGTGACCAGGTTCGCCGCCTCGCCGATGACCTGATCGTCGTACTGTCGATGGAGTCAACCGACTTCGCAGTCGCCAAGCAGACCGTCGATCCGGCGGAACTCTTCCGGACCTCCTGCGTCACCTACCTCGATGAGGTCGAAGCCCGCGGCCTGACCCTCGACGTTGACATCCCCGACGATGCCCGCCCGATCCAGGCCGACCGCAACCTGCTGGCCCGCGTCCTGGAAAACCTGCTCTCCAATGCCCTGAAATACAACACCACCGGCCAGCAAATCCGCGCGACCCTCGACTCACGGCCTAATGCGGTGCTCTTTTCGGTCGCCGACGACGGTGATCCGATCCCCGAGCAATACCGCCAGTCGATCTTCGATGTTTTCGTACGGGTCGACCAGTCGCGCTCCACCGACGGCTCCGGCTTGGGGTTGGCGATCTGCAAGGGAATCGTCGAGCGCCACGGCGGCGTCATCGAGTACGTCCGCGAGGTCGACTGGAATGAGTTTCGCGTCTGGCTGCCAACGAGCTAACCACCAGCCGTACGACCACCCCGCTAGACTAGTCCCGTGCCCGATCAGATAATCGTTGGATATAACCCGGCGGCGGTTGCTAGTCTGGTGGCCCAGGCGGCCGCCCAGATTAAG
>JAIRKB010000296.1 GCA_031260385.1 Propionibacteriaceae bacterium
TCAGATCGGCAAAGAGCTGTTCGAGGTCGCGGACCGAACCGAAATGGAAGTTCGGGGAGTTGTGCCATTCGTACGGCAGATCCTTGGACATCGGCGCCCGACCGTGAAGCAACTGGAAACGGTTGCGCCAGTAAGCGAAGTTCGGCATCGAGACGATCGCCGCAGGCGCGATCCGCAACATTTGCTCTAGGACGGTCGCTGGATCGCGTACAAGTTGAAGGGTCCGTGACAGGATCACGACATCGAAGGAGGCGTCGGCGAACCGATCGAGTTCCTCGTCGATATTCATCTGAATTAGGGGCACGCCGTCGGCGACCGCCTTGAGCAGGAAGCTGGAGCGAATATCAACCCCTTGGATCCGACAGTCCTTGGTATCCCGCAAGGCCATGAGCAGCGTACCGCGGCTGCAGCCAAGGTCGAGCACCCGGGAGCCGGGGGCGACCCAGGAGGCAATCAGGTTGTGGTCAGCGCGTAGACTCATTTGTTCACCTCCGCTAGGGCACGATTAAGGAAGGTCTGGACCAACTTGGTGTAGCCGCGGGTCTCCATCAGGAAGGAATCGTGGCCAACCCCGGCTTGAAACTCTCGATAGGTCACTTCGACATGGGCGTTCGCGAGTTCGGCGACCACCACCTTGGACTGTTCCGAAGAGAAACGCCAGTCGGAGGCGAAGGAACAGACCAGGGTCGGCATAGGATTGTCGGCGATCAGCTTGGTGGCGTCAGGATCGGCAAAAGGATCGAAATAGTCCATCACTCGGGTTAGGTAGAGATAGCTCAAGGCGTCGAAGCGGGGCAAGAAGACCTTGGCCTGGTGACGCAGATAACTCTCGATCGCGAAATCAGCCTCGAAACCGGGGGTGAAGTCCGCGTTCTGCGGATTGCGTCCGAACCGGTCCCCCAAGCGATCTTCTGACATGTATGTGAGGTGGGCCATCATCCGAGCCACCGACAGGCCTTCGGTGGGCTTGGTGCCGGCTTCGATGTAGCGGCCATCCTTGAAGCCCGGGTCGCGCATGATCGCTTCGCGGGCCACCGCCGAGAAAGCGATGTTTTGGGTTGTCAAGCGGCTGGAGGCGGCGATGATGATGGCATTCGCCATCTCGGTTGGCGCGGTCAGGGCCCACTGAAGAACCTGCATGCCACCTAACGATCCGCCCATGACGGCGAGCAGTCGCTCGATGCCAAGATGGGCCATTAGGCGCTGGTGAACGGTCACCAGGTCGCACATGTCGAGGAGGGGGAAGTCTAGACCATAAGACTGCCCGGTGTTGGGGTTAATCGAACTAGGGCCGGTCGTACCCCGGCAACCGCCGAGCAGGTTCGGGCTAATCACAAAGAACCGATCAGTGTCCACCGGCTTGCCGGGGCCGATCATGATATGCCACCAGCCCGGCTTTGTCTTCGTTCTCGGATCCCCCGCGCCCCCCGAATGAGCATCGCCAGTCAGGGCGTGGCAGATGAAGACGGCATTCGACTTATCTTCATTGAGCGTGCCGTAGGTTTCGTAATGTACGGTGACGTAATCGAGTTGTCCCGCCCGAGCGAAAACCAAAGGATTTTCAGGCGCGAACAAGACCGCATCGGCGGTGATGGTGTTCATAGGATCCATAACGTCCCATTTCGTGTCAGTACTTGTCCAGATGTGTGATGCTAGCACAGTGAGATGAACACCCCTGGTATTGGTCGTGGCCAGAGCCTGGGAGACCACCTAACTCACTAAAGGTTTTAGCTCTTCACTAAAGGTTTTAACTCTTCACTATCTGATATGCTTCAACTGAGTTTGTTCACAGTCAAAGATGGCTGTGACTCGCAAGTTCGGGGGGACGAATGCGCAAAGCACTTATTGTCGGAATCGACTACTACCAAAAGATCTCTCAACTGCATGGCGCGGTGAATGATGCCTATGATGTCATGAACGTGCTTGAGCGCCATGCCGACGGGACACTCAACTTCCCTCAGCCGAATCTCATGGTGGCCGATGGACCTCAATCCGCAATCACTCGCGGCGAACTTCGCGAAGCGGTTGCTACTCTCTTCCGCGATAAGACCGAGATCTCTCTGTTCTATTTTGCCGGACACGGTTATGTTGACAACCAAGCCGGCTACCTGTGTACGAGCGATGTCGATGAAGGCCATGAGGGGTACTCACTAAGTGAGGTCATGACCGCAGCCCACGATTCGCCTGCGCAACACACAGTAATTATCCTTGATAGCTGCCATAGCGGGCGCGCTGGGGACACCCCAATTGCCCGAGGTGTTTCTGAGATCAAGGATGGTATGACAATCCTCACTGCCTCAACTGCCGAACAGTATGCAACGGAGACTAACGGATCTGGCTTGTTCACGAGTCTACTTGTGGACGCGCTGCATGGTTCGGCGGCAAATCTTCTCGGTGATGTTACGCCAGGTAGTGTCTATGCACACATTGATCAATCGCTGGGCACCTGGGATCAGCGACCGGTCTTCAAGACCAGCGTGAAACAGTTCATATCGCTCCGGAAAGCTGAAGCTGCTATCGAACAAGAAGATCTAAGGAAGATCACGACGTTATTCGAAAACCCGTCTACTCAGCTACGACTAGATCCTAGCTATGAGCCGGAACGCAGTGGGAGTGAGGACCCATCGACGCCCCCACCAGACCCCGCCAAGAACGCGGATTTCGCGGTGTTGCAGAAACTGGTGAAGGTGAACCTAGTCCGCCCGGTGGGTGCCCCGCATATGTGGCATGCAGCGATGGAGTCCAAAGCCTGTGAACTTACGCCACTCGGCCAGCATTATTGGCGCCTTGGGAAGAAGAGTCTGATCTAATGAATGCAAAAGACCAGGTTCGTGAGATTTTAGAAAGCGATGAGGTGGTTCAAGACCTTGCGGCCATTGAACACGAGCGGTGGGCCCACTGGCAACGCTACCTCCACAGTAGATGTGAGCGCAGAGACGACGGGGCTCTCGTCATCCCCGCTGATCTTGTCGAGCGCTGGGAGAGGCAGATCGCCACACCGTACGCAGAACTGTCTGAAGCGGAAAAGAACAGTGACGTCGAGCAGGTCTATCTCTACCTCCCAACCATCATCGACGCCCTGACCTAGAATTGCTTTATGGAACCTCCCAGCGGCCCTTTTCCCGTGTATCGCGGCTCCGAGCCTTACGTCTATGTTTGCCATGCGAGTGTGGATGCTTATCTGGTTTTTGAGGTCATCAGGGAGTTGCACCTTGCTGGGTTCCCCCTCTGGTATTTCGAGGAAGGGATGAAGGCGGATCCGAGTTGGCCGGATCAGAACGCGCGAGCGATTGATGGCTGCGCTGTGTTTCTGATCTTCACCTCGGCGATCTCGGTGTCTCGCCCGGACACGATGGACGAGTTGACGTTCGCGCACAACGCCAGGAAACCTGTGTTGCAGGTTCAGCTTGAGGAACTGACCCTGCCTAGGGGTATGGCTTTGTTCCTTGAGCGCCCTCAGGCGATTCTGGCTTGGCGCAAGGACAGGGATGCTGTGGTCGAGGAAGCAATAGCGTTCTTGCAGGCGCATGGAGTTCAGCCGATCGCGTCCCAACCGCTACTGCCTCGCGGTTCCGTCCTGCTCCCATCGACTGAGGGGATGCCGCCACGTTCGCATGGCCGCAAGGTCGTGTCCATTTCCGACACCTTCGCCAACCGAGTCGGCGAGAGTGAACTGCTGGCAACTGCGGTTGAGCGACAGCTTGCTCGGCTTCGCGGAGACGAAACAATCGAAGAAGGGGTGTTCCCTCACATTCTGGCGTTCCACGGCCGGAGCGGGCTCGGGAAGACCGGGCTGTCCCAGCGTCTAGAGTCTTGGGCGACAGGCAAACCCCTCGCCGACAACGAATGGGACTCGTGGCCACATCGACCGGTTACACCGGTGCGCTGGAACTTCAATGACTCCGCTGGGGACGTACGACTTGATCGCCTGCTGGTCGCTCTGCGGGAGGCACTAGCTCGAACCGGGATCGTACCACTCGCATTCGACCTGGCGCTGAGCTCGTATTTAGAGGCGGTCCGCCCAGGCTCTGCTGAACGCGATCTTTCTCTGTCCGGCGGGGCAGCCGATGGGGTTCTCCGGTCCCTTCAACGCATCGCATCTGAACTAAGCTGGAGTCCGCCCGGTTCGCTAACAGCCACTGAGGTACGACGCCTTCGAGACTGCGTCGTCTCGGCTGATGACCGCGGAAGCCTCGCGCGATTCGAGGGGCTCCCGAGCCTGCTGGAGCAACTCCGGCAGCTCGGCCCGGGTGATCAAGGCCCGGAGTTGGTGGCCGAGATCATGTATCTGTTGACCCAAGAGATCTTCTACATCACAACACCTGACGACCGCCCGGCTCTGGTCTTCTTCCTTGACACCTTCGAGCGGCTTCAACGCCACGAGTCGCGGGTCGCCGAGTCGGCGATCACTGCCATGATCGGTGCCATGCCGTACGGCTTGTTTATCATCACCAGTCAGGACGCTCTGGACTGGCACGAAACGAACCGTACATACCTTGAGCATTGTGGGCCGAGCGCCTGGCCCGGTTTGGCTTCCGGGGACGGGCAACACATCCTCGACCGCCTCAGTATGGAGGACACTCGACGGTTGTATACCACCCACCGGGAGATCAACCGCTGGCATATCTCTGATGAGTTAGTCGAGCAACTTGTCAAACGCTCTGACGGGCTACCCCTTCACATCGAGGCAGTTATGCAACTCGCTCGCAGACTTGAGCGCCAGCAGCCTGGTCGGGTCTTCGCTGCGGAAGACCTCGACCAAGACCTGCCACAGGTGGTCAACCGCCTGATGGCAACCCTGAGCGAACGGGAGAGGAACGCCTTCCGAGCGGCCTGCGTGCTTCCCTTCTTCGATATCAAACTCGCTGCCGCTGTCATGGCTGAGGGTGGTCTAGACCGTGAGGGAGCTGTCGAAGGCGCTATCAAGCATGCCCTAGTCGAATCCAATCCCGGCAGTTTGTATCCATGGCGAGTCCACGATGAGGTACGCGAGCAGGTTAAGCGCGATCGGGAGACGCCAGGATACTGGGGTGCTGGCGACTGGGAGGCCGCCGCAGAGCGGGGCATCAACGAAGCGAAACGCCGGGTTGATGTCGCCCATCAGGGCTCATTGGATTCCGCAGAAATCGAAGCGCTGGTTCTGGCAATCCGGATTGCCTACGAGTGGGATGTGACAAACGCTGGCCTTGAGGCTCGGTTGCTAGATGCTCCAACTGTAGGCGGCTTGTCGCCTCTCCTGCCTGTGCCACCTGCCACTAAAGAGAACAATGACGCAACCGCGCTCCTTCGATATATCCATGCGATAGCACTGCCTTTCGCGGCCGGCGCAGATGCGCTCAAGCCGATTTACGAATCATCCGCCGCAGTCGCCTCCTATGCGGGGCGCTGGCGGGCGTATCGATTGCGAGACATTGACCGTCACAGTGATGCGCTGAGTCAACTGAAGGAACTCGACGAAAGGTACCCCGGAAACGATTACAACCGGTATCAGTATGCAATCACCCTCAGGGGCTATCGCCGATTCGAAGACGGCATTCAGCACGTAGCCAAACACACGCCGAACCGAATGGCCTCCTACTCCAGATCAATCGAACGTCTTCACGGACTCTTCAAAACTGACTCCTCCCCCACCCAGGCGCACCTTGCCACAGACAAATCCAAGAGGTTCCAAGCAGAGCGTGAGGTGGCGGACCTCCTCCGTCGATCTCGGCTTGAGTGGGTGTCCCCGGCAGAGGTTCAGGCCTATCTGGACAGAGCCGTCAATCGCCGCGCCAGAGGTGACCATCGCACTTGCCTCATGGTTCTTGGCTACACGTGCCTGGCTCAGCCGACATCGTTCGGTGCGCTCGTGGCGAACGTGAATGAGTTAATGCGAAGCTACGACTCCACAGCAAGCACGGTCGCTCACCTCCTGGCTCTACGGGCTTTGCTCACTGGAAGCAATGCTGACGCCAAGGCTGCCCACGACGCAGTGAACACCGATGCCTTCCGGGGTGCCGCCTGGATTTCCGTCGAGGTATGGCTAGAGGAACTCGGCTACCCATTGCCGCCTGTTCCGACCCAGTGGACCATCCCCTATGAGGATGTACGCAAGAACTGGCTAGAGATCGCCTACGGCATCATTGAACGCGCCAAGACTCATGCCCCAGACGATCTTCCCCAGGGCATGGAATCACTAACCGCAACCCACCGACCATTTTTAGTCTAGAGCGGTTCAGCGCTAGTGACAACGCGCTCAATTTGCTTCACCAACTCGCTAAGCCTATCCTTCCATCGGGCAGATGAGATGTCCGCATTTACGGCGTCAGTGAAATCTACGTATTGCCGAGCGGCAATAAATCGCGCTTCGTCTGTCGAAGCCTTCGCAATCTGCTGTTGCCCGTCGACGATCACAGGGATCACCCGAGTGATTGCGTCCTGTGATACTCCCTCGTTTGTGAAGGCGTTTAGCTCTTCCACACAGCGCCTTGATCTGAGGTAACGCATGGTCACGAGTGGGAGGAAGATCGTTGCTGCTGCCAACTCCTGAATCATTCGGTCATGCCATAACTCGCCTCCAAAATTACTCTCGGTGTCCAAGTAGGTGTCCATTCGAGTCCCAGTCCGTCCCTCCCAACGCTGAGGAAGAATGATGTGAAGCTTTGTGGCTATGCCATCGTAAGCGTCGTTGTCGGAGCGATGATAGGAGATAAACACTCGGATCGGCTGCTCAGGCGAGAGTTGACGCACAAGTGTCAGGTGATCATAACGCGCCAGATGGCGAGGCAAAGAACCGGATATTGTGGAGTTGACTAGTCTAGAACTGACTATGGTTTGCGCCGTATAGGTGAGCTCCGAACGGGTTACTTCATGCTGCTGGATGGGATCGGCCATGGTGATAGGACGCAAGGTCGTACCATGTGATTCACCCTCCGAGAATCGGGGATAGTCCATCGAGGCGTCTTCGAGCAGGATGTCC
>JAIRKB010000036.1 GCA_031260385.1 Propionibacteriaceae bacterium
TCATCGTCATAAAGAAGTTGCGCACCTGCCGTTTCCGCAGCGCAATGATCATCTCGTTGGTGGTTTCGCCTTCGATCCCGCAATTCCAGGAGCGATTGTCATCACTGCCATCACGATTATGTTCATTATTGGCTTGATTGTGCTTGTGGTTGAAGGAGACTAGATCCCGCAAGGTGAAGCCATCATGGGCAGTGACAAAGTTGATCGAGTCAGTCACAGTCCGCCCGAGGGTGGCGAAGAGATCGGGGGAGCCGCACAACCGGGTGGCCAACTCCTGGACACCGTGGGTCGAGCCACGCCAAAAATCTCGCACATAGTCGCGGAACTTGCCATTCCACTCCGCCCAGGGTGGCCCCCAGGCGCCGATCTGGTAGCCATACGGCCCCAGATCCCAGGGTTCGGCAATGTGGGTGACCTTGGTCAGGATCGGGTCTTCAAGGAGGGCTAGTTTGAAGGGATGGCTGTGATCAACCTGATGGGTGCGATTGCGGATGAGGGTGGTTGCTAGGTCATAGCGGAAACCATCAACCCCCATATCCTCGACCCAATAGCGCAGCGAATCGAGAACCAGTCGCAAGACCCCAGGCTGGGAGGTGTCCACCGAGTTTCCACAGCCGGTGACATCGTAATCGTCATACTGGGAGTCCGTCAGGCGGTAGTAACCGCCATGGTCGATGCCGCGGAACGCCAAGGTGGGGCCTTCATGATTACCTTCGCCCGTATGGTTGTAGACCACATCCAAAAAGACTTCAATGCCGGCTTCGTGGAGGGCCGAGACCATCTCTTTGAACTCTGTTACCTGGGCCCCGAGGGTGCCCGCCGAAGCATAAGCGGCATGGGGGGCAAAGAACCCCATCGTGTTGTAACCCCAATAGTTGCTCAACCCAGCCCGGATCACGAACGGTTCAGAGACGAAATGGTGGACCGGCAAGAGTTGAAGGGTGGTCACCCCAATGGTCTTGAGATGGTCAATAATTGCCGGATAGGCCAGGGAGGCGTAGGTGCCACGGAGATGTTCAGGAACCAAAGGATGGCGCCAGGTATAGCCCTTGACATGGGTTTCCATGATCACACGCATATTGGCAGCCACCGGGTTGGCCAGTGGGGTTGGTGGGGGAGTGTCGGCGACCACCACCGAGATCGGCACCGCTTGGGAGGAGTCAGTGGTGTCGGGTAGGTAATCCGACGCCGCCGTATGGTCATGGATCGGTCCCGAGTAGTCAACCCCGCCAGTGATCGCCCGAGCATAGGGGTCAAGGAGCAGGCGAGCCGGGTTGAAACGCTGCCCCCGGGCCGGCTTCCAGGGCCCGTGAACGCGGAATCCGTACATCTGACCGGCTTGGATCCCGGGAACCTGGACCGCCCAGACCCCGCCTTCGCCTTGGGTCAGGTCACAGTTCCACTGCTCATGGTCTTTCCCAACTAGGGCAAGCTCGACGCGACTAGCGCGCGGTGCCCAAAGGGCAAAGTGAACCCCATCTGCGACCAGGGTCGCGCCGAGTCGCGCTGAAGCTGGAGGTGCCGGCAACCGATTTGTCATAAGGTCCTTAACTGGATCTTTCTTGAGTAACAGCTTATCGCCTTGGGATCAAGGCTATTTTAGCCTGATCAGCAAGTCAGTTGGGGCGTGGGTCCAGAATGCGCCCATTGAGGTGGTTGAATAGGAGGGTGAGTAATCTCCAGAGCCGTCACCGAGAACTATGCGCCCTGCTCAACCAGTATCGCCTTGAGTATTACATTCTCGATGCCCCGAGTGTGCCCGATGCCGACTTCGATTATCTGATGCGAGAGCTAGAGGCGATCGAACAGGACCACCCGGAGTGGATCACCCTCGACTCACCAACCCAACAGGTCGGTCCGCCTGCCGATCTCCGCTTCACTCCCGTCACCCATCCGCGACCGATGCTCAGTCTTGACAACGCCTTTTCGATTGACGAGGTTCGCGCTTGGCACGCCCGCGCGATCTCCCTAGCTGGTACGGATGCCCTCGCTGACTCCGGTTTCATTGCCGAGATGAAGATCGATGGGGTAGCGATTGATCTGACCTACGTTGATGGAGTGCTGACGGTCGCAGCGACCCGGGGTGATGGTCGGGTCGGCGAGGATGTCACCGCCAATGTTCGGACGATCGCGGGGATTCCGCACCGCCTAAAGGGGTCGGTGGCCGGGATGGTTGAGGTTCGTGGCGAGATCTTTCTCCCCCTCGACGACTTCGCGCGCCTAAACGAAACCCTGGTTGATGAGGGAAAGAAGGAGTTCGCTAACCCCCGTAATGCCGCTGCTGGTTCCTTACGTCTCAAGGATCCTCGGGTCACCGCCACGCGCCCGCTGGCCTTCCTCTGCCATGGGATCGGGGTGTCCGATCAAGATCTGCCCACCCTCTCGGCTGCCTATGACCAACTGCGGGCCTGGGGTCTACCAACCTCCCCGTACACCCGTAAAGTCGCCGACCTCGATCAGGTGATCGCCTATATCGAGGAACTAGGTGAGCAACGCCACCAACTAAAACACGAGATCGATGGCGCGGTGATCAAGATCGATCAGGTCGGGATCCAAGACTCGCTAGGCGCCACCGTTCGGGCCCCCCGCTGGGCTATCGCCTACAAATTCCCGCCCGTAGAAGTCACCACCAAGCTCAAGGACATCCGGGTTGGCGTCGGCCGCACCGGCCGGGTGACACCGTACGCCGTTATGGAACCGGTCAAAGTCGCCGGTTCCGTCGTGGAGATGGCCACCCTCCACAACGCTTCCGAAGTGCAACGCAAAGGCGTCCTGATCGGCGACACCGTCATCATCCGCAAGGCTGGTGACGTCATTCCCGAAGTCCTCGGCCCAGTGGTCGAAGCGCGGACCGGCACCGAGCAGGCCTTTGTCATGCCTACTCACTGCCCCGAATGTGGCACCGAACTCGGCCAGGAAAAACTCGGTGACATTGATCTGCGGTGCCCCAACCGGCGGACCTGCCCGGCCCAACTCCGCGAGCGCCTCATCCACCTCGCCTCCCGCCAAGCCCTCGATATTGAAGGTCTCGGCGAAAAAGCCGTTGACGCCATCCTCGCTCAGCGTCTCGTCGCTGATGAAGGCGATATCTTCAATCTGAGTGCCGAGAAGCTCTTCACCTGTCCACTCTTCCAACGTGCGGACAAGACTGGCCTAGTCCTGTCGAAGAACGGTGAGAAACTACTTTCGCAACTCGATCACGCTAAGACCAAGCCTTTCGACCGCTTCCTCGTCGCCTTGTCGATCCGCCATATCGGCAAGGGCGTCGCCCCCCTGATCGCCGCCCAATATCCGACGATCGAGGAGTTAGCCGCCGCCTCGGAAGCCGACCTCAGCGCCATCGACGGGATCGGCCCCACCCTCGCCACCGCTATCTGCGCCTGGTTTGAGGTCGACT
>JAIRKB010000109.1 GCA_031260385.1 Propionibacteriaceae bacterium
CACCGAATAACAGACCAGCCAACACAATTCCGAATGGTTTGGAGCGACCGAGGAGGGCGACCGTGATGGCATCAAAACCGAAGGTCCCCGCCACCCCAATATGCAGTTGCTGTGATGGCGATGACAGTAGCTGCGAGGTCGAGGCTAGACCAGCGAGACCACCAGCGATCACCATTACCCAAACGTATGACATCGACACATTCATCCCCGCCGTCCGCGCCGCATTCGGGTTCTCCCCCACCGCGCGAATCCGGAAGCCCAAGGTAGACCGTTCGATGATCCACCACACGGCAAGGGCGGCAAGTAAGGCCAAGATAAAGCCGAGGTCAACCGCCGTACCAAACAAGTGCGGGAAGCGGGCAGACGGGTTCATCACCGGACTAACCGGCAGGTTGGAGCCTTCGACCCTAAAGGACTTTAGAGTTAACAACCAGCTCAATAGGAAGACCGCGATCGAATTAAGCATGATCGTCACAATCACCTCATTAGCGCCGGTCTTGGCCTTGAGGATGCCGGGGATGAAGGCCCATAAGGCACCGCCAACGAAAGCGCCGACGACGCAGAAGGCGATGTGGAGCCCGGACGGGAGCGCGTAGGTGAAGCCAATGAAGCCGCAGAGGCTGGCCCCGAGAATGATCTGGCCTTGGGCCCCAATGTTGAACAAACCGGTTCGAAAACCCAGCCCGAGGGCGAGGCCAGCAAAGATCAAGGGAACGGAGTTTGCCAAGGTCCTGGTCAATGGGGCGAAGAAGTCGCCGGCTGTCGTGGCGGTGAACTTGAAAACGGCCCCTTGGAAGAGCGCCGAATAGGCCTTCCCGATGGACTGACCGACGGCGGCAAAGAAGTCGCCGGGCCTAGCCCCGATATATTCCGCTGTCCGTTGGACATTAGCGTCGGCCGCAGCAATCAGGATCGCCCCAAAGAGCAAGGCAACGAAGATTGAGAGAATGACCGTCAACACCTGGGAGGTGGCGATTTGCTGGAAGGTGAACCGCCAGCGCGAACCGGCCGATTCGCCTTCCTCATTGCTGACCTCGAAATCCGGTTCCTGCGGATCCGGTTGGTTCGGGCGAGACCATAGCGATCGCAAACGCTGAATCATCGTTGCCCCTTCTTTCCTGGCGTGGGTTCAGTTGCCCAATTCTGATGGTCCACACTTTGGGCTAGCGCGTCCTCGTAGCTCACTCCGGCCATCATCAGCCCTAAGACATGTCGTTCGGTGTCTCCCGGCACAATCCCGACGAATCGACCGCGATACATCACGGCAACGCGATCAGCCAGGGCGGACACCTCATTTAGCTCAGTGGAGACAATCAGAACGGCTAGTCCATTATCACGCTGTTCGAGGATCCGTCCGTGAATGAACTCGATTGAGCCAATATCGACCCCTCGGGTTGGTTGCGATGCGATCAACACCTCCAACTCACGCGATAACTCCCGCGCGACGACGACCTTCTGCTGGTTACCCCCTGACAGCGTCGACAAGGCCGCATTGGCCGAACCCGCCCGGACATCAAACTCGTCAACCAACCGGGTGGCATTAGTGGCGATCGCCCGCATCTTAAGGGCTCCGCGTGAAGAGAAAGCCGGTTGGGTGACCTGATCGAGAATCAGGTTCTCGCCGATCGAGAAGCCGGCGACCACCCCATCCTTGGAACGGTCTTCGGGAATGTAGCCAATGCCAGCGGCCAAGATCCGCTTGATCGGTTTGCCGGTCAGATCCTCGGGTTCTCCACCGGCTTCGTGATGTAAGAAGATCGAGCCGGAGGTCGGGACCCGAACCCCGATCAGGGTCTCGGTCAACTCGGTCTGTCCATTGCCTTGAACCCCAGCGATCGCCAAGATCTCACCGCGGGCCAACGTGAACGACACCTCATCGAGTAGGACCCGTCCCTCGGTGTCAACCAGACATAGATCGGCAACCTCCAGGGCCAGCGAACCGCCGCCAGCAGCGGGCTTTTCAATCTCCAGTTCGACCGCCCGCCCAACCATCATGGAGGCCAGCTCGGTTTGCGAAGTGGTTGGGGGCACGGAGCCGACGACCCGACCATCGCGAATCACCGTGACGATATCGGCCACCTCTTGGACCTCGCGGAGCTTATGGGTGATGAAAACAATCGAAGTCCCCGCTTGCTTAAGTTGACGCATGATCTCCATCAACTCATCGGTTTCCTGGGGGGTCAGTACGGCGGTTGGCTCGTCAAGAATCAGGACTTCGGCGCTACGTGACAAGGCCTTGATAATCTCGACCCGCTGCTGAACGCCGACCGGCAGGGTGTCAACCAAGGCATCGGGGTCAACATCAAATCCAAACCGGTCAGAAATCTCCTTCACCCGCGCTCGGGCTTGGCCGAGGTTGATTAGGCCAAGCGGACCGGTCGGTTCGGCACCAATCACCACATTTTCCGCTACCGTGAAGACTGGCACTAACATGAAATGCTGATGGACCATGCCGATACCAGCTGCCATCGCATCCCCTGGCCCAGCGAAATGGACTGGTTGGCCGTCTAGCAGGATCTGCCCATCCTCCGCTTGGTACAACCCGTACAAGACATTCATGAGGGTGGACTTACCAGCCCCATTCTCTCCCAGCAATCCGTGGATCTGACCTGGTTCAACCACCAGATCGATCGCGTCATTTGCAACAAAATCACCGAACTTCTTGGTTACCTGACGCAATTCAAGCCTCATGGGGCGATCCTCCTGAATCGAATGCAACAACCCTATCCGAAAACGACGACCGATGAGGGATTTTGTAGGAAAAAAGATGGAGGTGCCAGGCTTGGGTGTCGCCTGTGACAACCCAAGTCTGGCACCTCACCTATCTCACGGACGGCCGTCTAGGCTAATCCGTGCTTTGATCATTACTTAGGATCGGCGGGAGAGTCGACCACGAGCGCGCCGGAGATGATATCCGCGCGCAACTGCTCGATCTTGTCTTTAACTTCCTGAGGAACCTTCGCATCGAAATCGTGGTAAGGAGCAATGTCAACCCCACCATTGGCCAAGGTGCCAATGTAAGGCGTAGCGCTGAAGTTGCCTGCCTTCGCTTCCGCGATCGTATCGAAAACTGCCTGACCAATCTGCTTCATCACCGAGGTCAAGAAGATGTCCTTGTTCTCGGGGACAGCATTGTAACCATCGGAGTCAACCCAGATGACAACGGCCTTGCCGGAGTCCTTGGCAGCGGCAATCGAACCATGACCAACCGGGCCAGCCACTGGCATGATGACGTCAGCGCCTTGATCGATGAAGTTCTTGGTCGTGTTAGCGCCCTTGGTCTGGTCATCAAAGTCACCGGTGAAGGAACCGTTCTGGGTTTCCTTATCCCAGCCGAGGACCTTAACATCGGTGCCATTGTCGGCGTTGTAACGGGCAACCCCATCAACGAAGCCGTCCATGAAGATCGTAACTGACGGGATCTGCATGCCGCCGAAGGTGGCAACAATGCCGGTTTCGGTGTAAGCAGCCGCCAAATAGCCAGCCAGGTAAGCGGCATCCGAGGTCTTGAAGACCAGCGGCTTGACGTTGTCTAGCTTGATTTGGATGTCATCAATAATGGCGAAGTTAGAGTTCGGGAAGGCGGTTGCCTGCGCTTCTGTGGCCTCTTTCAGTAGGAAGCCAACCGTAAACGTAAGATCGCAGTTTTCGTCCTGCATCGCTTCCAGGTTGCTAGCGTAGTCGGAGCCATCCTTGGACGTAGCCTCTTTGGTGGTAATCCTGAGCTCGGTCTCAGCCTTCTTCAGACCTTCCCAACCAGATTGGTTGAAGGAGTTGTCATTAAAGCCACCAGCGTCAGAGATCATGCACCCTAGGAAAGGTGCACCGTTATCTGTCGGGTCATCCGTAACCTCGGGAGCGGGAGCGCAACCAGCCAGGGCAAGAGCTGCGGCGGTGAGAAGTACAGCTGTTGCTGCTAATTTCTTCACTGTATTCATTCCTATCAATCGACGTAAGGGAAATTCCCCTTAATACTCATCTCAAACCTACTCGCATCACTTGACTTGGTGCACCGTTTTTCTCACGTTTGAGGTTACAGTTCCATAACAATTGCGAAATGCACCGGTTCTAGGTTAGTATTCTGCCTTGAAAACAGGCTATTTCACTAGTTTTACTGCGATCAGGTTCCCTATTTGTAGGCGACCTTGGTTATCAGCGGTTGCTAGTTTCGGTAGTCTTGGCTCCCTCAGCCCGCGCTAGATTAGGTGGAGGCACCCGCGATGAAAAACCAACACGACCTTGGCTATCGAGTCCTGCGAGCGATCTTCACACCGGTCTTCAAGCTCCTCTACCGACCAACGATTGTCAACAAGCATTACCTGCCTCGCCAGGGTCCAGCGGTGATCGCTGGCAATCATCGCCACCTACTCGACC
This sequence comes from Propionibacteriaceae bacterium, assembly GCA_031260385.1. Taxonomy (GTDB): domain Bacteria; phylum Actinomycetota; class Actinomycetes; order Propionibacteriales; family Propionibacteriaceae; genus WQYJ01. The sequence continues at coordinate 4,375 of JAIRKB010000109.1, forward strand.
CGATCTTGGTCGACGTTTGCACTAAGCGGGTTGTTCACGCGCTAGCGAAAAAGGAGTTGCACGACGGCAAGTTTGGTTGGCTGTTCCGGCTCGTCTCCACCATCCCGGTTGATCGGCAGGCCGCCAAGAACCCGGACGCTCTCAATCGTACGATCGAATATCTCAAGGATGGTCGCCTGATCTCGATCTCCCCTGAAGGCCGACGCAACCGGACAGACGAACCCCTGCTCCCTTTTAAGTATGGTGCGGTGGTCGCCGCCATCAAGTCCAACTCCCCGATCGTGCCCTATGCGATCACCGGGGTCTACAAGTTCTTCAACAATCAGCTCACGATCGTTTACGGCCCACCCCTCGAGGTGGCTTCCCTCGGCGCCGAAGAGGCTAATCAACTGCTATTTGACACCGTTAAGGCTTTACTGTTGGCGTCGGTGGACGGTAATCCACCCCCGCTTCCCGACGTTGTTGAGCGGTGATCGCCGCCGGGGCGCTGGTTAGTGGATCGTAGCCATTGCCAGTCTTGGGGAAAGCGATGACCTCGCGGATCGACTCCGCACCAGCCAAGAGGGCGACAATCCGGTCCCAGCCGAAGGCAATCCCGCCGTGGGGCGGAGCGCCGAACTGGAAGGCCTTGAGCAAGAAGCCGAACTTCTCTTCGATCTCGTCAGCCTTAAGGCCCATGACCGCGAAAACCCGCTCTTGAATATCGCGGCGATGGATCCGGATCGAACCGCCACCGATTTCATTGCCATTGCAGACAATGTCATAGGCATAGGCTAAGGCGGCACCGGGGTCGGAATCGAAGGTGTCCATGCAATCCGGTTTGGGCGAGGTAAAGGCGTGGTGAACCGCTGTCCAGGCTCCCCCACCGACCGAGACATCCCCTTCGGCTTCGGCTTCGCTGGTTTGTTTGAACAGCGGGGCGTCTACCACCCAGAGCAAGCTCCAAGCTGTTGGGTCAATCAGACCGAGGCGGTCGCCGATTTCGTTGCGAGCCGCCCCCAGCAGGGACTGGGATTTGCTGCGCGGACCGGCCGCAAAGAAGATCGCGTCGCCCGGTTTGGCGCCGGTACGTCCCGGCAGAGCGGCCAACTCGGCAGCAGAAAGGTTCTTTGCCACCGGGCCTGTGAACTCACCGTCTTCACCATAGACGACATAAGCCAAGCCCTTGGCACCACGCTGCTTGGCCCAGTCCTGCCAGGCGTCGAACTGGCGCCGGGGCAAGCTAGCGCCTCCCGCCATCACCACTGCGCCGACGTACGGAGCCTGGAAGACCCGAAACTCGGTGGTCGTGAACAGGTCGGTGACCTCGGTGATCTCCAGATCAAAGCGCAGATCTGGCTTGTCCGAGCCATAACGATTCATGGCTTCGGTGTAGGTCATCCGCGGGAAAGGGGTC
>JAIRKB010000153.1 GCA_031260385.1 Propionibacteriaceae bacterium
GGGCTGCCCCTGGCGGTTCAGTACGCCAGCAAGGGCCATCAGGTGGTAGGAGTGGATGTCAATCCGACCATTGTTGAGCTGGTCAATCAAGGACTAGAGCCTTTTCCTGGGGAGGCTCAACTAGCCGAGCGGCTGGCCGAGCTGGTGCCCGCTGGCCGTCTTCGCGCCACCACGGACTACGCCGAGGCGATTCCCGGCGCCGAGGTTATCGTCCTAGTCGTGCCACTATTTGTGGACGAGACGACTGATCAACCGGACTTCACCTGGATGGATAACGCCACTCGGTCGCTGGCCGAACACCTGAGCCCGGGGGCCCTGGTCTGTTACGAGACCACCTTGCCTGTTGGTACGACCCGGCGGCGCTGGGCTCCGATGTTGGAGCAGGGGTCCGGTCTGGTCGAGGGAATGGATTTTCACCTCGCCTTCTCGCCGGAGCGGGTTCTCACCGGACGAGTGTTCGCTGATCTACGCCGTTATCCGAAGCTGATCGGTGGGCTCAGCCCCGCCGGTGCCGCCCGGGCAAAGGCGTTCTACGAAGCCGTCTTGGACTTTGATGATCGAGCGGATCTTGAACGGGCCAACGGGGTCTGGGATCTGGGGTCGGCAGAGGCCGCCGAAATGGCAAAACTCGCTGAAACCACTTACCGGGATGTCAACATTGGCTTAGCCAACCAGTTTGGTCTCTTCGCGGAGCAGCAGGGGATTGATATCTATCAGGTGATTGAGGCCTGTAACTCGCAGCCCTACTCCCACATTCATCTCCCCGGCATCGCCGTCGGTGGCCACTGTATCCCGGTCTATCCCCGGTTATACCTCTCCACTGACCCGAACGCCAGCATTGTTTCCCAGGCCCGTCGGGCCAACGCCGCGATGCCCGAGGCGGTCGTCGCTCGTACGGAAGCCATCCTCGGCTCTCTAGCGGACCTGCGGGTCGTCGTGCTCGGAGCCAGTTATCGCGGGGGAGTCAAGGAAACGGCTTTTTCCGGGGTCTTTGCCACCGTCGAGGCCATTACGCGGCGCGGTGGGGTGGCCCTAGTTCACGATCCGATGTATACCGATGCCGAACTGATCCAACTGGGCTTTGTTCCCTACCACCTCGGTGAAGCGGTGGATCTGGCGATCGTACAAGCCGATCACGGTGAATATGCTGAGCTGACGCCGCGTGATCTTCCGGGGGTCAAACTCCTGGTTGACGGTCGTAATATCACCAAGATGACGCAATGGGCTGGGATACCTCGCATAATCGTTGGTGTCGGCTTGGACCAAAACGGGCCAAACGGGTAGGCTTGTCCGCACGAACGAATTCCACACATTGAGCACGCGGGGTAGCCGCGAGTTAAGGAGGCTGACCCTATGGGGCGCGGCCGTCAAAAGGCAAAGCAGACGAAAGTCGCTCGGGAGTTGAAGTATCGGTCAGTATCGACTGATTTTGCATCCCTGGAGGAAGAATTACGACAAAGTTCGGGCAGCGACATACCCCCCGCGTACGCTGACCTTGCCCAAGCGTATTCCCAGGACGATGATGGCGAGGACGATTACTCACTCGACGATGAACTACTAGACGACGAAGAAGAAGACCGTCGATAGGTGAGCCTTTTGCCTGAGTTGGTGGCTGTGTGGTGGACCCTCAGGAGGAGTGATGGAAACCAGAGCCTCGGGCCTGGCAGCGATGATAGCGAAATGGCGTTCGGTATTATCCCGACAGACGGGCGATGAACTGGAACCAACCGACGATGATGCTGAGCTTGAGGAAGCACTTGCAGAAAGCGCCGCGTCATGGGGCGACTGGGCACCCGACTGGTTACTCGATGGCTTTGAAGTGCGCACCTATGCGATGCCGGACAAGCCACACCTCAGTGAGGAAGGCCCCGGTCATCTGGTCGCCAATCTCGTTCGGGCCCATCCGCCGCAGCGCCGCCGCGCCGTCCTGGCGATCCACGGCTGGAATGAATACTTCTTTCAACGCCACCTCGCCGAATTCTGGGAAGACCTCGGTTACGACTTCTATGCTGTCGACCTCCATCGGTACGGACGTAGCCTGCAAGATGGAGAGCTTCCCGGCTATATGGAAGCGGTTGAGGACTATTACGACGAGCTAGACGCCTGTGTGGAGTTGATCAAGGCCGATCACGCCCAGGTCTTGGTTTACGCCCATTCAACCGGGGGACTAACGGCTTCGCTCTATGTCGCTGATCGCCCGCATACCTTCGTGGGGTTGATCCTCAACTCGCCTTGGATCGATATGCAAGGTTCCGCTCTCTTTAGGGCCTTGACCCCGCTGGTCATTCGGGGTTTGGCCGTAGCCTCGCCGACGATGGTCTTGCCGACCGGTGAGAATGATCTCCACGGCCGAACCCTCCACCAGGCTTATCATGGCGAATGGAATTATGATCTGCGTCTGAAACGGATCGAGTCGCAGCCCCTGCGTCCGGGTTGGACTAGGGCGGTTGTGGTCGCCCATGATCGGATTGGGACGGGGCTGAAGATTGATTGCCCGATCCTGGTGGGGCTTTCGGGGCGCTCCTCCGATCCGAAGGAATGGTGTGAGGACGCTTGGACCTCCGATATTGTGCTGGACGTCGAGCGGGTCGCCACCCGGGTTCACCTGCTTGGCTGGCACACTTCCTTGGTCCGGATCGACGGCGCCATCCACGACCTATTGCTCTCCCGGGCCCCGGTAAGAGCCCGCTTCTTCGAGGAGATCCGGCGCTGGGAGCTATCGTACGTTCGCGGAAAGGCCGCCCAAGCTAGGGTGCTAGCGGAACTGGACTAACCGCCAGCGACCACCAATCTCAGGCCCTCCAACAGATCATCCGTGCTGATTGGGGTGTCGGTTTGAAGATCGAAGTTGGTTTGCCAGCCGTTGACGAAAAAGTATGGTGTTCCGTTAACGCCAGCCGCCGAACCCTCGGACTCCATGGCCTTGACTTGCTCATTGGTTGCGCCGGTGTCGTAACAGGTTTGGAAGCGGGTCAGGGCGTCGCCAGTGATCCCGGCTTCGGCGGCGAAGTCGTTACGCAGGAGTTCGTCGGTGTAGCCAACACCCTCATGGGGCTGGTTGCGGAAAATCGTTGAGTGGTAGGCCCAGAAAGCGCCAACGGTGTGGGCGCAGGTCGCTGCTCGGGCTGAGCGTTGCGAGGAGTCATTGCCGATAATCTGATCCCCAACTAG
>JAIRKB010000154.1 GCA_031260385.1 Propionibacteriaceae bacterium
GTGGCGACGAGAGCGTCGATATTGGCGTTCAAGATGGTGTCGATTGGGTTGGGTCCGCCGTAATCTCGGACTAGGTGTTCAACAAAGCAATCGCCAATCCGGACGTAATCGTACCGCCAGTAATCACCGTACGGCGACAAGTCGGCTGGCAAACGGATTGGCTGGCGGGATTGTGCATCAGAATCAAAAGAGACCAAGAAGGGGTTGCCGGGAGGGAATTGGATCGTGAGTAGGCCAGTAGCTAGTTCGAGCCCGAATAACGGGTAGTCGTTGGGGATACCAGTAAAGTCGCCAATCAGAGTGCCAGGCCAACATCCAGCGACGACGCCGGTGCTACAGCGCTGCAAAGCATGGTTGGTGTGCTCATCAATCAAGTGCCGGTTGATGAGCTCAATGTAGTTGACACCGTCAAAAAACAGATCGGCGAGTGTTAACTGCTGGCCATCACTCAGTCGGAAAACCGCTGATCTAAACTGCCGGAGGTCACCCGTTTGGTATTCGATACCAAACAATCCACGACCACTTTGACTTCGCCACGCCCCCCATGAACTACCAACTGGAGGGTTTTCCTCGATCCAGGCTTGCACAGCGGCTTCAGCTGCGGGATATCCGGGAACGGTCACGTTTGGAGTGTGAGCTTCGACATTGTCGAGGCAAGTCAGCGGCCCACCGTACTCATTAATCCCACAGAGCGGAGCGGTATCGGAAGCGCGTTGGCCAACGGTGCCCCCGGTACCGCTTGATTGTGAAGTGTTCGCTGGGGTTGATCCGTAATAACCATAGTCGGTTTGGCGCGGGACAATATTGCGCGGATTGAGGGGTACGTAAGAGTTAGCCGAAGCCAACTGTTGGGCCTCATCAGAAAGCATCCAGTTAACCAGCGCGCGGGCGATCGCATCTTGCTCAGTATCAGCCCGCATTACCGCGTAATAGTAGGTTCCATAGGGGTAGGAGTCATCGGAAATCGACTCCATCGACGGCGTTACCCCATCAACATTGAGCAGCTTGACATTGTCCTTGACATACATCTGTTGAGCGTAATAGAACATCGAATAGCCCAAAGCGGCCTGGGAGTTATCGTAGGTCGAAATCGCATCGACCAGCAGGCTCATGGTGGCGGGACGTAGCTCGCTAGGAGCGTCTGTCGGCGGCGTACCGCGCATGGTGAGCTGAAGGAAAAGGGTTTGAGACCCCGAGTTAGTCTCACGTTGGTAAGGAATGATCGGGCGGTTTTCCCCACCGGTCTCGGCCCAGTTAGTCACCTTGCCGGTGTAGATCTCCCGGATCTGTTGGTCGGTAAGACCGGCCACTGGATTGGCGGCGTTCACCAGGTAAACCAAAGCATCCTTTACAATCGGAATGACCTCCAGTTCGACTCCGGCCGCTTGAGCTTCGGCTAGTTCCTCTTCACTTGGCGCGGTGACAAAGATCAGATCCTTTTCACCAGCGATCAGGTTGGAATAGGCCGCAGGCGTGGTGTTGTGGCGTAAGCCGGTATCCGTACCCCGCAAGAAGCGCAGAGTAGCGGACATCAGCGGGATCGTCGCTGTTGACCCGTCAATCCGCTCAATAAAGTCATCCGTCAAGGTCGGCCGAGTCGGAGCGGCGGTAGAAGGGCCCCCAGGCTCCAGATCTGAAGGCTTCGAACATCCCGTGAAAGCCAAGGCCACGACGACCGCAAGAATCAAAGATCGACGATAACTCATGTTGTCCCTACTTACTGCTAGTGATGTATCTCACAGTAACATCACAAAAAACACAGTCAAGGCACCTTGCACACTTCTTAGTCCCTACTCAGCCCGATCTCAGCAAACGAGAGAATCAGCCTGCCTGGCATCCACCTAAGCCCACCCCTCAACCCTTTCAAGCAGAAAAGTCTTTCCTTCCCGGAAAACGCTTGTGGTTCACCTGAGCATTAGAAAGCCGCAGATAACCATAGGAACCGCGGGGTCTGGGGTGGCGGTCTCCACCCCAGCCGTACGTGAAATCAGGTGAGGTGACGGTCATCTTTAGCCATTTCCGTGCCCAAACTGGGGGTCCGTTCGCTTATGTCTGAAGATGCCGGTTTTACTGGCGATTTTAGGGTGATCTTCAGCCATTCTCGTCGTACGACATGAAATGGTTGCGGTTGTGGCTAAAGATCACCATGACCAAGGACCACAAACAGGCCAACAAGAACCGTAACCTCTGTTTGATTGTTGTCTAGCAGTTTTAGGTGTAACCAATCCGCACACTGATCTCGGGTTTGCCCGGTTTTGGTTCATGTTTTCGGGTTTCGGTTAGTCTGCTGGGGTGGAGACCGCCACCCCAGACCCCGCGGTCTTAAGCTTATCCGCAGCTCTCTAGGACTACGCCTATTACTAGGTCTTTACCGGTTGACTTCCTGTTTGAGCAGCATGAGTACGGATCAGAGCCCAAGCAGATATTGGGCTGATGAAGGTGAGAGCCCGTTAGAATCCGAGGAGCGCCATTTGACAAACCCATGGTCCAGGAGGCGAGTATGATCGAGGAAAAGCAAATCCCCTCTGACTGGGTATTTTCCCTTGTCAGAGGGGATTCAAGCGGGTGCTCGTTGCGGGTTCATCGAACCCGCAACTCAACCACTTCCTTGGCCTCGGGAATGTGGGCAAGCCCCCATTCCTCTCGACCTGCGTCGTGGTGCGCGAGAGAGGAGTTGAACCTCCACCCTGTTGCCAGGACTGGCACCTGAAGCCAGCGCGTCTGCCATTCCGCCACTCGCGCGCTCGCAAAACATTATCATGCTGATGCGGGTCGAGGGAAATGGCGGGGAGTCACCCGCGATTTCGGTGGCGGATCAAACTGACATGGTCAGTTGATCGGCGCTTATAGGTGGATCGCGAATGACTCCCCTTTATTAAAAGCCAATTCGATTTCATTGCGGATCTTGGTCCACTGCGCAATCGCTTCCATGCGATCGTTCTGGGATGCGGAGAGTGAGCCCATATCCCAAAACTCACGGTTCAGTTTCGCTAAGTGTTCGGTTAGTACCCTCTTGTCGGCTCGGTTACCGGACTGAGCTCGTTTCTGGACTAGGAGGGAGAGCAGCGCGGTGTAGGTGCTCTCCAGGTCTGCCCATAGCCTTGAGTTGTTCATCGCGCCTCCTTCTTCGTTATCCGGCGTTGCTCTAATCCTGCCCAAGGCATTTGGCGTAGCCGCCGCGAATAGAAATTAGGCGTGGATTTTTTGTGTCACCTGACAGGGTCGCCTGCCCGTTGCCATGCACAAGGCAGTTTTCGCTCTTTGTGACATTTGTCACGGTGATGGCATTTGTCATATTTGGGCTTTCAGAACTAAAATTCTGTCATACGGGGCCTCGCCAGTACGCCTGCTGCGGGAAGGGGTGATTGTCTGTGGTCGGGCAACCTCAAGTATCGTCTAGCGATTTATTAGACCATGTCGTCGGTGAACTTCGCGATATCGCTGCGCGTCGGCCCGCGAACTCCCCCGTACGGTGGTCAGATCACCTGCGGATTACCAGAGCGGCGAGCCTAAATGGTTGCGACACCACCAAGGAAAGTCTGTCTCAATACCTTCTCGACCAGATCGAAAGAGTCGATAAGACCCATCCCGACCAGGCTGACAGCTGGAAAAAGCTACTAGGAACACTGATCAATCTTTCTGGTACCGGCTTCGACCCCAGGGGGTTGACCGCCAGAATCGAAAGCTTTAGGATCTCCGGGGACTTCGCCGTCGCTATCGGCAGTTCGAGTTCAAAATCAACGAAGTTTAGAACCAAGATCACCGATGACGCCTTGCGCCTTCTAGCCACAGCGATCTGTGGATCCGCCGTCTCCACTGCCCCACACGATTTGGGGAAGGCGTCGTCTGACACTGGGGATTTACACAAGCGTCTTCTAGCCAAGATTGGTGCCCCGCCGATTCCTCTCCGCCGACTAACCTCGGCTTTTTTATTGACCGAACACCCCTTCACGATTGGTCCGCTCCGTTTCCAACTGGCGGTTGATACCACTACAGCCGCAGAATTCGCGGCGGCCTCCGAACTATCTGGGCTCCCTGAACGGGCCCAAGCTACCACCGCGTTGACCTTGCGGTGCGTCCCAGCCCCGAACGCTCCCCCAGTAGCAGCCGGAGAGTTTACACACCTGGTCGCTCAGTACGGACTACTGCTGAGCCCCGAAGAGGTTGCCGCTGTTGTGACTGGGAAGGTTTCAATTAAGGACATCATCGCGGTTAAGCTATTTCGCGGTGTCTGTGAGAAGCGCCCTTATCAAGATTTTTGTGTTGAGCTAGATCTTCTGAGCGCCCCGCTAGCCGAGCGGTGGCCAAACCCGATTCAGACTCTAGGACCGGATGATGTGCGTCCGGACACCGCCGAAATTGTCCATCCTCGTAAACAAGATATCCTGCGAGGAATTGAGTTTCGGGAGCACCAGCTTGTTGTCGGGACAATGGCATGCGGAAAATCGACCTTGATCCGCAGCCTGGCTAGGCAGCTGGTTATCAACAACAAGGTTCGGTTCCTTGACTTCCATAACAATGCCGTTGGTTCGCCGATGATCGCGCGGACGCTACTGTTCGATCGTTCTAACTCGGTATTCCTCGTCGACAACCTTCAGAGCTACCCTAGTGGTGCTGACCTGGTGATTGCTTCGCTAGCGATCCGCAACGACATCGGTGAATCTTGGTATCGTATGCCAGCCGTAGCAGCGACTGTCACCCCTGAGCTGGCCGATGCGAATACCCACGATGTTGCCAAGCACCTCGTGGTCAGGCAGATCGACCCACGCGCAATCGCCGGGGCCTTGCTTCAACGCGACGTCCCTTGGTTGAATGAGAAGAAAGCCCAGCGAGTCTTGCGGGTGTTCGGAGGCGACCTGAGGCTCCTGTCTCGAGCGATCAGCATGTTGCGGGATGGTAAGGCCAATGGCACAACGACGACCATCGCGGATCTCATGCGCGGAGTTTGTGACTGGTTCATCAAGGATATTCGGGCAGCAGTGGCTGATACCGACGGAATCATGCTGGTGCTAGTCGTACTATCGTCCCTCGGGGAGCATGACCTGCCGGTGTCTAAGGCCTTTGTTCAGACTCTGATCCCCAACGGCAAAGCTTTGCTGGACACCCTCATCGCCGAGGGGCTCGTTTACGAGTACGGATTCCAGGTTCGTCTCGCACCAAAACCAACCTGCGAGATCACCGCTCGCTGTCTTTGCGAGGCGGGGTGGTACGGGCGCCTATTCGAACTTACCGGATTAGGGTCGAGCGCCGACATAGTTTCACGCTGTGCCGAGGAACAGTCTGCCGCCGATGTCGTAGTGATGCTGAATACCCTCATCGCTGAGGTTGAACCGGCGGCGTCTGAACAAGGCCTGCCGAGTCTGTGGAAGTCATACCGTGAGCTAGCAGACAGACTTCAATATCAGCAGGAGCGGGATGCCACCTGGGGGAACAATCCTTCGTCATGTATGTACGCTTGCCAGGCGTTCGGAGTCATGGGCATGCCTAACCAGGCGCGCGATAGTTTGCGGTTTCTGAGGGAGATCTACTCCGTCGTCGACGGGCACTTCACGATATGCCTAGACAATCTGACTACCAAAGCCGACAACGCCGAGATCGGGCGACGGATGGCGAAGGAACAGCCCGAGGTGGCCGTAGACCTTGAGCGTTTCCATACAACCTGGCTTGCGGGAGTGTGCTTGTCGGCTGAGGCGGCGGCTGGTGATCGGAAACGGATCTCAGCGCTCGCCAATGCGATCATTGCTCAGGCCCTTCCATCCGGTGGCTTCTACCCAGAGCGGATCCCCTGGGTGACAGCCCGAATGCTGCGAGCCCTTGGTGTCGCTGGCTACTCCGGGCATCGGCAGGTTCGCCGGGCGAGTGAATGGCTGCTCAATCAGTGTGTGGCCAGTAACGGCCAGGAGAAGGATCATTGGGTAGCTGGCACAGGAGGTTGGAACTCGGATGCTGAGACGACTGCGATGGCGATCATGGGGCTTATGGCGGTCGGCCATGGCATCAATGATCCGCGATTACGCGGGCCGCGAGCCTATCTTCGCGCCGAGCAGGCTCAATGGGAGATAAAGCAGGCTAGTCCAATCGACACTGCTCTAGCGGTTCGGGCGTTACTAGCTTTGGGTGAGCCATGGAGTAGTGTCGCACAGTCAACAATCGATCTTGCTAAACGGGCGGTTGAAAAAACTCTGTGGGATTCCGTTTCAAAGTCTGCTGCTGAGACCCTCGAACAATCGAGTCAGGCAGCTCAGGTGGCTGCTGACCTAATTCGGATCATCCTTCAAAGGCCCGGCGCGGTTGTCAGGGGGCTAATTGACTAAGTGGGTGCCTGACTTAAGGAAGGTCTCGCTTTGACAGTTCCAACCGCAGATAACGGGTGCGCTCAAGTTGCCCTGGCACATCGTCTTCTTCAGCCGAGAGAACGTGGAAGTATTTTTGCACTCGGTCAAGAACCTCTTTACTTGACCCCAGAGAATGGCTGACCATACTGGTGGCGAAAGTAAGGGCGCGGTCGAACATTTCACCGGGGCTGATTGGAGCCTTGTCGCCTAGAGCCTCCATCGCCGCTTGTGCTCGTAGGGCATAGAGCTCGGCCTTGAGCCCGCTATCGTCGGTCGATTGCGGGTGGTGGACTCTCACCGTTGTGACTACCCGACCGTGGTCACTGAGTAGACGGTTCCAGCATTTAAGGACTTTATCGACCATATCGTCAGTGAATCGCGTGAGAAATGCGTCTGACGTAATCAGATCGAAAGAGCCTGAGTAGTCTTCCCAGTGCTCACAGATATTGGAGGCAGTCGTGGCGATCTCCACTCCATGGCGTTCCGCGAACCATTTACAGGACTCCAATGGCGTCTGGCATAGGTCGGTGACGGTAATTGCGACATCGGGGAACCAAGCGGAGGCACGAAGAATGTGGGCGAGTAGACAATAGTCAGCCGTGCCAGAGATCAGCACGCTACGGCAACCGGTCTCAAAGGCATCGTTGAAGGCAGTCTCGTAGAAGTACGAATGCCAGGATGGCGTCGCGACCATATCGAGCATGCGCAGGTATTGCCAAGTGCCGTGATACCACGAGCAGTCCTCGGGGTCGACATGGTCGCTGGTGCAAAAGACTGCTGCGCGAGAACTGAACATGGGGGCACTCTCACTCAAGAAAGTCTTGGAGTTGTCAATGACATTCAAAGCGAGTTCTAGCTGGTCTACCCTAGGAGCGGGGCCTAATATGCCTACGAAGGTGTCAACGCTGGTCACCGGTTTTTTACCTCCTCAGGTAATCCCGCATGGTGCAAGCCCGAGGGCTAAGCTCATAGTATCTCATGACTAGCATCATGAAAGCTATTCTTGGTTTGACTCACCCATAATGACTTCAAAACTGCGAATTTTGTCTCCCGCTTGGGCGTGGTAACCTGGTGGCATGACTCATCGAGATCTCTTGTTCGGCGCATTGGGTGGCGCTGTCTCGATGTGTTGTCGAATGCTCTAAGGGTGGCGTAATCCTCCACATCCCTTGATTGGGTCTGTTTGCGCTATCCTGCCCCAAAATCACACTAGAATTCGACCAGTTATGCAATAAGGAACACCATGACATACCATCCTGACACCCTAGCCGTACACGCCGGTCAAGAGACCCCTGATCCGGCCACAAACGCCCGCGCTGTGCCGATTTATCAGACGGCGGCTTATCTATTTGACTCGACTGAGCATGCAGCTGACTTGTTCGCCCTTCGTACTCCCGGAAACATCTACTCCCGGATGGCCAACCCAACCCAAGCCGTTTTTGAGGCGCGGATTAGCGCTCTCGAAGGCGGAGTTGGGGCGCTGGCGACGGCGTCCGGTGCGGCGGCGGTGACCTACGCGGTTCTTAACCTGGTTTTCGCTGGCGATAATATCGTGGCCTTATCCACCCTGTACGGCGGGACGTACGCCTTGTTCGCTAACACTCTGCGGCAATTTGGGATCGAAGCTCGTTTTGTTGATCCGACCCGACCCCAAGACCTCGCTCGGCACGTCGATGCAAAGACCAAGCTGGTCTTTGGTGAGTCGATCGGAAATCCGTCGGGAAACGTTATCGACCTCGACGCCTGGGGTGCCGCCGCCCACAGTCTCGGCCTACCGCTGCTGATCGACAACACCGTTCCCACCCCGCTGCTAGCGCAGATTTTTGATCATGGCGCCGATATCTCGATCCACTCAGCGACTAAATACATTGGTGGGCATGGGGCCACCATGGGTGGAGTGATCGTCGACTCTGGTCGCTTCGACTGGTCGGCGCAGTCTGATCGGTTCCCGGGGCTTACCAAACCCGATGCCGCTTACCATGACACCATTTGGACCGAGTTGGCGGGCGATGCCGCTTATGTCGCTCGGGCCCGGGGGGTCCTGATGCGTAACACCGGCGCCACGATCGCGCCGATAAACGCTTGGCTGCTCATCCAGGGCCTGGAGACCTTGCCGTTGCGCATCGAGCGCCACTCGTCGAATGCCTTAGCCGTTGCCCAGCACCTCGAGAACCACCCCGATGTGGCATGGGTGAACTATCCCGGTCTGGACTCCTCACCGGATAAGGCGGTTGCCGATCGGGTGTTGACTGGCCGGGGCTATGGCGGGCTGCTTAGCTTCGGGTTGAAGGCTGGGCGTGCTGCTGGAGCGAAGTTCATCGAGTCTTTGGAGCTGTTCTCGCATCTGGCGAATATCGGCGATGCCAAGTCCCTGGCTATCCATCCGGCGACGACGACTCACTCACAGTTGAAGGACGATGAGCTGATCATCGCCGGAGTGAAGCCAGAGTCGGTCCGGTTGTCGATTGGGATTGAGTACGTTGCCGATCTGATCGCCGATCTTGATCAGGGTCTCGCCAAGTCGCGGGGTGCCTGATGGCTTACTTTGCCGATCTCACCGAGGCTGTTGGTCGTACACCCCTAGTGCGGGTCAACCGCTTGGTCACACCAAGCGACAGTCTCGTGCTGGCAAAACTGGAGTTCTACAACCCCGCCGGATCGGTTAAGGATCGCCTGGG
>JAIRKB010000155.1 GCA_031260385.1 Propionibacteriaceae bacterium
GGCGTCAGGTGAAACTCTCATCGCTCGCCGTGACGCATTGGTTACTTTCCTCGCCGATCGACGCCGACCGGAGGGGAGCGAGCGACGGGAATCGAACCCGCACTGTCAGCTTGGGAAGCTGATGTTCTACCATTGAACTACGCTCGCGAGGGGTGAGCTGCGAATATCCTACCCCAACGAACCCTTGGTGCACACCACGTACATCCGAGTCATCCCTCACAGGCTAGGAGCTGAGGGCGGCTTTGACTTTGGCGGCGACTACGCCGCCGTTGGCGAGGCCGTGGGTGCGGGTGTTGACGGCCTTGATGATCCGACCCATCTCTTTGAGGGTCGCCCCCTCGACAGCATTGATTTCCTCGGTGACGATTTGATCGAGTTCCGCTTCGGTCGGTGGGGTCGGCAGATAGCTACCGAGCAACACCGCTTCCCTTTCCTCGCGTTCGGCGAGTTCTGGACGGTTGCCAGCGATATAGGCTTCGGCGGAGTCCCGGCGTTTGCGGACCTCGCGGGTGATGACGACCTGCTCCTCATCGGTGCTGAGTTCACGTGCGGTATCGCCTGCGACTGCCTCATTAGCAATAGCGGCGATCGCCATCCGCAGCACCCCAGTAGTAAAGGGATCTTTAGCTTTCATCGCGCTGGTCAGGTCCGCGCGCAGCTGGTCTTTTAGTTCCGCCATTACTCCTCCTAGTTTTTTTGCGTCGTCTACATGATCTCCTAATGGTCTCATATGTGTGGGGATTGGGGTATTGCCGGGGTATTCTTATCTACGGGAGGAGCATTGCTCCTCGTACGATGACAGGGTGAACCAGGTGGTTGAGATGCGGAGCCTAAAAGCGGCGGGCGGGTCCAATGTGGGATTGGTGCGCGCCATCAACGAGGACGCCTACTTTATGGGCACGAAAATTTGGGCTGTCGCTGACGGGATGGGTGGACAGGCGGCGGGGGACGTCGCCAGCAAGATCGCCCAGCAGTTTCTCGAATGGCAAGATCAATCGGGACCGATCGGACAACCCCAAATTACCGCCTTACTAACCCATATTAATGAGGCGATATTGTCTTATGGTGCCAGTAATCCCCGGGCCGCCGGCTTGGGAACAACGATTGCTGGGATCGCCTATACGGAGTTGGCCGGTCAGGCCCATTGGCTGATCTTCCATATCGGGGATTCCCGGGTCTACCGCCTCCATGATGGGCAGTTGATTCGCGAGACCTCTGATCATTCTGAGGTCCAGGCCTTGCTTGATAAAGGTTACATTTCTGCCGAAGAAGCCCGGCATCATCCGCAGCGTAACATCCTGTCGCGCTGTCTCGGGGGTCGGGAGCCTTTGAAGGCCGATATGCGCTTGATTCCCATTCAATCCGGTGACCGCATGATGATATGTTCGGATGGGCTTACCACAGAGGTTGAAGATGGTATTATTGGCTCGGTCCTCACAACTGCATTGAACCCACAACAAGCAGTCGATATCCTTGTCACAGCCGCCCTCGAGCGGGGAGGCAGAGACAATGTCACTGTCATCGTTGTTGAGGGGGAAGGTGACGCAAACGAGAACTACGGGGTGTTGTGGGAGGACACACGTCCCGTCCGGTGAAAATGAGGGGTGATGAAGGCTCGTCGTAGAAACGGCTTTTCCTATGCCCATGGGGAGCTTGTATGTCTCGCCAAGTGGCCAGTGTGTCTCTTGGTGTCTGCCGCGCCTGATGACCCCCGCCTAATTGACTTAACAGGACTGCTCGACCACATCTCGGCCGTCGACGCTATCGTCCAGTTCCTAACCCGTGACGGGATGAACAGCGCTCCGGCTTTCGGTGTGATGAGTGTTGGCGATGACAATGTACGGGTGGTGGCTTACGGCCATATCTCCCTGACGGTCGATGGCTACGAGCAGGGTGTTCGGACTGACATATCCGAAACGACCGTGCCAGCCCTATCCGAGGTCACCCTCTACTCCCGTCTCGATTCCCCGATGCCGAAACCCGGAGTCAGACTGCCGATCAGTTCCGGGACGGCAGTCGCCGGATCGGTGACTTGGGCTGGTGAGGAGCCATCAGAGGAGATGGACTTCGATCCAGGGCCCGCCCCCGCGACGGCCGGGGAGTTTGATCTCGCCTCCTTCCTCTCGTTGGCTCCGACGGCTAATTCGTTTGATCCCACCCCTAGTTCGTTTGATCCCACACCTAGCGCCTTCGATCCGCGGTCGAGTTCCTTTGCTCCCGAAGCGCCTATGGTGCCTGCCGAGCCATGGGATGTCGGGCCGAAGACCGCCGACTTCGGCGAGGATCTGCAACGTTTCCAGCATCTCTTCTCTCGCCTTGGCATAGAGGATCCAGTTGAACCGGTGGCGGTGCCGGACCCGGAACCGGAGCCTTTCTTCGGGCCCGCCATGGTGACCGAGCCGAAGCCTGAACCGGTTTTTACCCCGGAGCCGGTCGTCTGGCCCGCCCAAGCCGAAGCTGAAGATCCCGGTGAGACGCAGATACGATCCTTCAAGGATGAACTAGCGGAGCTCCGTCGAGAGATGGGCCCGCCGACTAGCGCGGACCAGGCCCCAGACAAAGAGCGAACCTCGACCTTCATTGATAACTTCAGTTGGACATCGCTCCCACCGCTGGCTAGCACCGATGCAGGATTGCCGCGTTTGGTGTCGGCATTCGACCCACCTGCCTCCGCCCTACCGGTGCCTGGTGATGAACCAACCTTCTACCCCGAATCGACTGAGACGAAGGTTATGCCGCCTCAGTTGTTGGCGGCGTCAAGGCTCGATGAGGCTCTGGTTGAGCCGAAGATGGTTGAAGACAAGATCGAGCTTTCGTCGAACCCGCCTTACCTCGTGCCAGGATTGCAGGCGATGGTGCCCGCAGAGGAACCGCCGGGATATGGTCTGTCGATGTCACCCCATCCCCTCCTCGAACAGGTGCCTGATCCCTCACCCCACTCGGATCTATTTTTCGCCCAATCCCAGTTGGTGGCGCCGGAGCTTAAGCCGGACTCGGTCTACGACCCCAACCCCGTTCAAGCGCCGACCTGGACGCCGGGAGCGCCGATGGTGTCCCCTCCACCACCCGCCGATTCGAGCCAAAGCCCTAATCTGACGGTGCGGAAGTCGGATGTTATTGAAGCCCCAATCATCGCGCCTAGTACGGTGACGGTGGTGGCCTTCACCTGCGAACAAGGTCATTTCTCGCCGCCCTATGCCATTCACTGTCGCAGTTGTGGCCAAACCCTCAACCCCCACCAACCGGTCCTCGAGGTTCCGCGCCCCATCCTGGGGGTGCTCAAGCTCTGGGGTGGCGGGTCGGTCCAGTTGGATCGTGGCGTGGTCATGGGTCGCAACCCCCGCTTGATCCCCGGTCAACCAGGCCCGGAGGCGAGCCTATTACGCATCGAAGACCCGAACCGGGATGTCTCCTCACAACACTGCGAGGTTCGCCTGGAGGACTGGTTTGTTACGGTGAGGGATCTCGGTTCAACCAATGGAACCCAGGTGATTTTGCCGCATCGGCCGCCGGTGGCCTTGCGCGCGAACGAACCCATGGCCCTGGAATCGGGCAGCCGCGTCGTCTTGGCGAATGCCTTCGACTTCGTCTTTGAGGTGATCTAGTGAGCGCGGCCCCGAGCACCCGCGTGCCATGGATCCCGGGGCTCACCTACAAAGGCTTCCTGGGTACGGGGGGTTTTGCCGACGTCTATCTCTACGAATCAACCTCGCCCGTGCGCGATGTGGCGGTGAAAGTCCTTCACCCACGGGTGATGAACCAGCAGCAGAAGAAACGGTTTTCTGACGAAGCCAACACCATGGCCGCCTTGGAACATCCGTACATCGTACGGGTGTATTCCTCCGGAGAAACCGTCGACGGCCGTCCGTACATCGAAATGGCCTACTATCCCAACCCCAACCTCGCCCAGACGGTCGCCCACCAGACCCTGTCCGTGCCAGCGGTTTTAAGGCTCGGGGTTCAGCTAGCTAGTGCGATCGAAGCCGCCCACCAGGTCGGTCTCCTTCACCGCGATATCAAACCTGCCAATGTCCTGATCGACCGCTTTGGCGACCCCGCCTTGTCAGACTTCGGGGTGGCGTCTTTTCTCTATCGGGCCGACGAAGCGGAAGCCTCCTTATCAGTGCCGTGGGCACCACCGGAAGCGATCTTTAGTACGGCTCCCCTCGATCCGCGTTGCGATATCTACTCCCTAGCGGCCACCCTATGGCATCTCTTGGTCGGACACTCACCCTTCGAGGTGCCGGGTGGCGACAACCGGGCCAACGCCATGATGACCCGAGTCCGCGATCTGCCCTTACCATCGACTGGTCGGGGCGATGTGCCGGCTTCGCTGGAACGCCTGTTGCGGCAAGCAATGAGCAAGGAAGCGCGCCAGCGCCCGGCCTCCGCCCAGGGATTTGCCCAAGTGTTGAACACGATTGAGGAAGAGTTGCGCCTTCGCCCAACCGAGTTCAAGATCGCGCGCTCGCCGGTGGGGAAAGCCGAGCCAATCGTCTCACTGGCGGACGGTAACGAGACCAGGGTGCAAGCGGAGGCGGGTGACCTCGACGGCGCAGCGCAGAAATATCCCCGCCCTTACGTCGCTGACAACCTGCCGCACGGCCATGTCAAGCGCATCCCGAAACTCGACGAAACCCATGTTCGTTCTCCCCTCAACCCCGAGGTTGGGGTGCCGATCAAGCGGTTTAGACTGCGCATGTTTCTCAGTCTCTTCGTTACCATCGCGGTGGTCGCCGGCGTCGCTTTTTGGATCATCTTGGGCCCCAAGCCGGAGGAGTTCGTCGACAACCCTTATGCCCCGAGCGTGCCGCCTGACACTCTGGAACCTAATCAGTTCCCCAACACGGTGGCTTGTCGGCCAAATATCCACTACGTGATCAACCCTGACGACGAAACGATTACCTTCTCGTGGGACTATTGCCGCAGCCACTCCCTTGACTACTATATGGTTGCCGAGGGGCCGAGCCTAGACGAGTTGAACCAGGAGTGGAAGCAGTTCGCCTCCCAGAAGACCATTCCTTATCAAGGTGCGCCAATCTGTATCAGCATTCGAGTCGTAAGAGGTAATGGAACCAATCCTCAACTCGACCCAACAGCGGAATGCTCCTCATGAGTATGAAGCTACAGGTTAACTTTTGTGGGGAGATCTACAAGGTGGACCCAGACCAGCCTTTTACGATCGGTCGGGAAGGCGATCTTGTTCTTGATGAAGCCAACTTCCACTTGCATCGGATATTCCTAAGGATTGAACACGAGTCGGGCTTGTGGTGGTTGAGCAATATTGGCTCGACCCTGTCGGCGACCGTGTCATCTGGCCAAGGCGAGATGCAAGCCTGGTTGGCGCCAACTGGTCGACTACCGTTGGTATTTCCCCTGGTTGGAGTGTGGTTCACCGCTGGCGAGACAACCTATGAGTTTGACATCATCATCACTGGCACGCCGTGGGAGTCCACGACGATTGAAGAGGCTGGCAATGGATACCGGACGCTTGGGCTAGTCGAGTTGAGTTCCGATCAGCGGCTCTTGGTGGTCGCGCTGGCTGAGGATGTCTTACGTCACAAGAATCGCGGAAAGGGAATGATTCCGACTTCGGTTCAAGCAGCAGAGCGTTTGGGCTGGTCGCTACCCAAGTTCAACCGCAAACTGGACTACCTGTGTAAGAAGCTAGCCGACTCAGGGGTACGCGGTTTGCACGGCTCTCCTGGGCGCCTGGCGATGTCACGGCGGGCGCGGTTGGTGGAGTTTTGTTTGGGTAACCAGAGCATTGGTGAGGCGGATTTGGACTTGCTTCCAGAGGTGAGGCGAGCCCCAGTTGTCTAGGCCTTGGGACGATGAGGCGGAGCGACCCCAAGATGCCGGAGGGTATAAGGGCGATAAATGGGATGAAAAATGGGAAGTTGTGGATTGTGTGGGTAAACTAGTTCAACGCAGAGACTGGGGTGAAATGAACAAACGGGACAGGTGTATGGCAACGAACGGGTGGACCCGAGTAACCCCGAAGGTGAAACGGGGTTACTAGATGGCAAGAAGAGCGAGGCACGCAGTTGTGCCTGGTGTTGTGCTGCTACTGGTGGCTGCCCTGAGCGTGGGATTGGTGGAGTTCTCCCAGCCTTTTAGCGAGAGCAAACTAGATCTAAACAACTCTGGTGTGTGGGTGACCTCGGATGTCCGCGGGGTGTACGCCCGTCTGAACCAGACGGCCGGGGCAATTGACACGATTATGCAAGACCCCGTCACTGCCTCGGTAGTCCGTCTTGATGTTCTCCAGGATCAAGAAACAGTGGTGGGCTGGCAATCTGCCACCGGGCATCTCTTTGCGATCGAACCTCGCGACTCGACGGTGATCGAGGGATCCGATCTGCTGGTTGATCTCGCTAGTGCTCTGGCCTTGGGGGGCGGCAAGCTGGCCTGGGTCTCTGGTGAAACCGGTGAGGTCCGGGTCATGAGTTACACCCCCAATCAACCGGTTACCCCGGGTGCACTCAAGAATGATCAGTTCATCGTCGCCACCCTAACCGGCGAACCGGGTGCGGTCGCGATCGCGGTCGATGGGCGCGGTCAAGTCTTCGCTGCCTCGTCTTCCGGGAGTTGGGCGCTGATCTCCAAAGACGGTGCCACCCAAATGGGTATGACCCCAGCTCTAAATGAGGTCACTGTCACTCTGGTGAACGGGGTGGGCGTCGTTGCCGATCCCATTAGCGGTCAGGTTTATACCACCAGTGGGGCCTCCTATAACCTCAGTGCCGAGGCGCCGATTGCCCTGGCCCAGCCCAGCCTGGATGGTGACCGGGTGGTTGTCGCCACCACCACCGGGCTAACCGGCCTGCCGTTGGCCGGCGGCGAACCGTACCAACTCTATGCCTTGTCTGGCCCCACGGGGTACGAAAGGTACACTCCGGCACCCCCGGTCGAGATTTCAGGCGATATCTACGCCACTTGGGCTGGCCAACCTGGTCGGGCGATTCGGATTGGCCGCCTCGAGCCTATTGAGGTCGATCTGCCCAAACTGGTGGCACCGGTCTTGCGGGTCAACTACGGTTCGGTGATCCTTAACGACCTGACCACCGGTCTGCTCTATGACATTGCGGCCCAACTGCTGATCGAAGATCTCGAAGCCCGCTCCCTCGATGATGATGACCAATCTGATATTGACTATCTACCCCCGCCAGAATCGCCGCTAGAAGCGGTCGATGATCAATACTGGGTCCGGCCCTCGGTTAGTTCAGTGCTTCACGTTCTCGACAATGACAAGAACCCGATGGGTGGATTGCTGGCGATAGTCCGAGTCAGCGGCGCCGATGCCGACAAGGTTTCGATTGCCCCCGACGGCCAGACCCTCTTGATCAACCCTGGGCCCTACCGGAGCGCTGACATGATCTTCATCTACGAGATCGCCAGCCAGCCGTCAACCACTGACGGCTATGTTCCGGGGACCACCGCTCAGGCGACCGTGGTGGTCTCGATGCGCCCAGAGAATGCCAACTCAGCGCCGCGAGAACACAAGATCACCCTTGCGGCCACTCAAGATCACTATGTTGCTAGTGGCGCGACCCTCTCAATCTACCCGCTCGGGAACTGGCGCGATGATGATTGCGATTCGATGGTTATCGTCGAAGCGCGGGTTGGTAACCGCTTGCTCCCGGTCACGGCGCAGTCGGCGATCCGCTACACCGCCCCGGTGACGCCCAGCAAACTGGTTGAGGAAATCGAATACACCGTCGCCGATAGCTACGGGGCCCAGGTACCCGCCAAGGTTGCGGTCACCGTCTTGGCAACCTCGGATGTGCGCGGTGTCGGACCGGTCGCCAATGCCGATGTGATTCGCGGCATCGTCAATCAGCCGGTGACGGTCTATCCGCTGGAAAATGACCAGCCGGGAGCAGATCCGATGAACCGGCAGGCGATCTTAACCCTCGCTTCCGAGGTGGCGGGGAAGGACTCGCTGGAGGTGACCACCGATCTAGCGCTGGGGGCTGTGACCATCACCGCTTCCAAGATCGGCACCTACTTCTTAGAATACGTTGCTGGCTTCGGTTCGATGTTCTCTACCGCCGTGATTCGCCTTGATGTCTACGGCGAGGATGGGCTTCTGGCCATGCCGGACTCGATTGCCGTTCACGGAACGATCGCCGGGATCGTCGACGTTCTTGCCAACGACCATGATCCGGGTGGGGCAGTGCTGACAGTGGTGTCAGCCGAGCCAAGAGACCCCGACCGAGTTCAGGCGGCGGTTTTGCGCGGCCGGTGGGTGTGGGTCCAGGCCCGATCCGCGCTGGCGACGGCCCATCCTAGTGTGATCGACTATGTCATCACCGACGGCAAAGGCAACTTCGTTAGCGGTGAGCTGACGGTCACCCACCTGCCAGCGGTGGTTGACGATTCTGTGGTCGTCACCGATGATCAGGCGATTGTCCGCGCTGGCGATGTGACCTTGATCCCAGTTCTAGACAACGACACTTCACTGTCGGGCCAAGCTCTCGTCATCGTCGACAATGTGGCGAGCATGCCTAACGCCGGGCAGCTGCGGGTCGATGACCCTTCGGCGCCCTACGCAACGTCGACCGAGGACGTCGGTCGAGCTTTTGTTGATGGCGACTACATTCGTTATGAAGCACCCGCCAATATTGACACCCCCCGTCAGTTCCGGATCGAGTATCAAGCCGGGGTGCCGGGTGGGACGCCGATGACAGGGTATGTCTTGGTTGATGTCATTCCCCAGCCGAGCGAAACGATGCGGAACCGCCCACCGGCGCCGAGCACCCTGGAGGCTCGGGTTTTAGTCGGAGGCCAGGTGGAGATCACGGTCCCGTCCTATGGTCAGGACCCGGACGGCGATTCGGTCTGGCTGGTTGGTCTAGTGACCTCGCCGCGCTTTGGTCGCGTTGTCGAGATTTCCGGCAAGACGATGATCTATGAGTCCTATCCCAGTCTCGAAAGCACTGGCACGGACACCTTCCAGTTTGCAGTCCAGGATCAATATGGCGCGGTTGGGGTTGGTGCGGTGCGGATTGGCGTGGTTCTGCCTTCGGCGATCACTCCGCCGGTTGCGGTGCCTGATTATGTGACCGCCATTCCCGGGCGTCCGATCGCTCTCCAACCCCTAGTCAACGACATTCTGCCGCTGGGAACCTCAGCGGTGGGGGTCGTGCTCGACGGCGAAACCCCCGGGGTCGGTCTGATCCCTGATGAGGCCGGAAATCCCACCAACATGATTGCCGCTGTCGCGCCGATTGAGACTGCTACCCAAGCCCAGTCCTTCAGCTACCATCTGTGGGCGAATGGGGTTGACGGTCCGTCGGCCCAGGTGATCATTCGCTCGCAGGATAACTATCTCAATCCGCCGCGGATTTACGACCATGTCGCTCGTAGTGTCGGTGCCGGGTCGGTCACCGTCGCGGTGCTCGACAAGGCCTGGGATCTTGACGGGCTGATCACCGAACTACACGTCGTTTCGGTCGGCGGTAACGGCACGATCAACTGTGACCAACACCCGATGACCCTACTCTACGATCCCGCGAAATGTACGGTGACGATTCCGGTCCTCCCCCAGGCCCAGGTGGTGTCGTATGTGGTTGAGGATGGCGATGGCGCTCAGGCGATGGCCGTGATCTTCGTGCCCGGCTCCGCAGTAGGGCGCCCCTACCTGCGCAGTGATGGACTGATTAAGCTCAGTGCCAATAACGCCCAGCAGATCGACCTAAACAAGTTCATCGCGTCACCGCGCGGTTCCCAGGTTCACCTGACCTTGGCTTCCCAGGTCTGGACCTCCCCCGCGGCCAACCTGGCCTGGAGTGTTGACTCGGATTCGTTGATCACCTTGACCTCGCTCAATGATTACGTCGGCCCGGCGGCTCTGACGGTTGAGGTGCGCGATTCAGCCGATGCCACCGATGTCAACGCCCTTTCCGGAGTGGTGACGATTCCGGTGATGGTCGGCAAACCCGATCCGAAGCTGATCTGCCCCACCCAATCGATCGATCTCGTTCAGGGCGGACGAGGGCGAGACCTGCCGATCGCTAATCTGTGTAGCGTCTGGACCACCGAGGATACTCGCGCCGAAGATCTGGCTTTCACCGGCCAATGGGGAGTCGGCGGTGAAAACTTCCTACCAGTTCGGACGGGCAGAAGCTTGTCCCTTCAAGCCGCCAGTACGGCCGAACCAGGGGCCGAATCGATCTTGACGATCGGGATTGACGGCTACACCGCGGCCTATGCCGAGGTCCGCGTCCGAGTGATTGCGGCCCCGAAACCGCAGTTGACGATTGCTTCGGTGACCGAGGTGAAGCAGGGTACGACCGTGCAGGTGACCGCCAACCTCACCTCACCTTTGGCCGACCCCACACCGACGATCATTGGCACCCCGCGCCAGATTTCCGGGATGCCAGCCACTGTCAAGGCCACGGGTATGACGATTTCCGTGACACCGGGTGCCGATTCACATGGGGTAATGCTCTTTGAAGTGATTGCCTCCGATTTAGCGGATACCACGCGGACCGACCGTCAGGTGGTGGGCAGCTTCTCGGTGGCGGTCTATGGACGCCCCGACGCGCCGACACCGCCACGTCCCGCGACCCAACTGCGTTCTCGCTCAGCGGTGGTGAGCTTCTTCCCCGGCGCTGACAATGGCGGACCGTTGATGGGTTTCCGTCTCGAGTGGCTCGATGATGCTGGCAAGTCCGGAAGCTTTGACTGTGGCATGAACACGACCTGCGAGATTCCCGGTTTGACCAATGGCGTGTCCTACCGCTTCCGAGTCCAATCCTTCAACAAGGCTGGCGACTCGCCTTGGAGCGACTATGGCCAGGCCGTGGTGCCGAATGCTCTACCAGGGTTTACCACTGGTTTCGCTTGTTCCGTGATTGGCGACCGCGAGGTGACCTTGGTCTGGGGTGACACCCTCGGTGAGGGAACCGCCCCGACTGAGTATTGGCTTACCGGCGGTAGCCTAAACGGGGTGACCTCGGTGAACGGGAGTAATCGCAGTCTGCGGGTGACGGGGTTGGATAACAACACTGAATACCAATACACCCTAGTCGCCCAAAATGGCGCTGGGGTCGGGCAGCAACGATCGACCGTCTCCTGCCAGTCGGCCGGCCAACCAATCTGGACTTCCGAGATTCGCGTCCAGGCAGAGGATCTGGGCAATAGTGCCCTGATCAAGGTCTCCTGGTCGGCGGTCGATCCGAATGGTCCAAAACCGGTCACCTACCAGGTAACCCGCATTGATGATCAAGGCCAAAAGAAGGTCTTCCAACCCACCCAAGCCACCAGTCTGGGTGACACCGGCGATGAGATCACCTATAACGGCCAGGTTTATTACTATGTCGTCGAGGCGACCAACCGGGAAGGGTTAAGCCGCTCGAATCAGTCGGCGCCCTGGTCGGCGGTCAGCACCCCAGCGCCGTGGTCGTCGGTCGGTGGGAACGCCGCCGTTTCGATCGTCGCCACCGGTGACAATGGTGCCGTGAGGGTGACCGTTAACCGCTTCCCCGGCTGGCGGGACCGCGATGGTTATGTGACCGTCAAACAAGGTAATGTCGAGCGCGCCCGCTTGACCGCGAGCAATCCGTCGGCGATCGTCTCCGGGGTTAATGGCGAGGATTACACCGTGTCCTTCCAGGCCTGTAATGTCACGGGCAGTTGTAATGCTGCCATCCAAGCCACCCTCGCGGGGGGACCTTTTGGTCCGCTGTCCCCGCCGACCCTGAGTGCCTCTCAGGGGACCGGGCGAATGGTCTGCGTTTCCGCATCAGCGGCTGGTAATGGCCGGGGTGCCACCCTGGTGATCACCCGAACCGGGGTCGCGACACCGATTGCTACTATCCCGATCGCCGCCACGGGCACCACGCCCTGGAACCAATGTATCGACGCTGGTGACTGGGATATCTTGGTGAATTTCTCCGCCCAATTGACCACTGATACCACGACTCCAAGCCGGAGCAACCCGAGCGTGGTCAATACCTCAGTGCGCTCCCGGGTCGGGGTGCCTGAGAACTTCGATCCCGCCTGGATCACCCTGGTGGCAAATGGGGTGAGCGGTGGGGCCGACCTCACGATCACGAACTTCCCGATCTCTAATGGCGGGACCTTGAAAGTGACCTACCAAATCGGTAGCGGTCCGGAGGTCGTCATCGGTAGCCCGGGCTCGAATCCCGTTAAGCTGACCGGGATGACCAATGGGGTCCTCACGACCGTGACCCTGCGAGCCCACAACGGCACCGAAGGCAATACGCCTTATCAGATTACGGTGACACCGTACGGGCCCTTGTCAGCGCCGAGTTTGATCGCTAGCCGCGATGGGGCGATCCACTCCGGTCGCGGGGTCTGTGCTACCGCCACTACACCAGCAAATCAAACCAATGGCGCCCCGGCGCGGTTGATCATCTGGCGGCAGAACCCCGGCCAAGCTCGCGAGCAGATCTATGACTCGGGCTTGCGAAATGCGGCGATCAACTCTGGCTTGGTCTGTGTTGACGCTGGGGACTACTCCAGAACTGTCACCTTCTATGCCCAGCTTCAAGCGGCTAGTGGTCAGGCACGCGGCGATTCGACTGAAGTCTCGGCGTCGGTGATCTCCCACATTCTGCCGCCCGCTGCCTGGGGTTGGTCTGCGACGCTAGCGGCGACCACCACCTCTGGTCAACTCCGCTTAACGCTGCCCGGTTGGCCAGCGCGGGCCACCTCCGCGACCTTTAAGATTGACGGACGGACGATCACGATGAACCCACCGGGTTTGTCGATTGATATCAATGATCTGACCAATGGACAGAGCTACTCGGTCACCGAACTCAAGGCCTGTGCCGTGGACTCTGACGGTGTCACCTTGGTGTGCAATAGCCCATATACCGGGTCGCTAGTAGCCACCCCACGCGGGCCAATGACGCTCACCCCGGCACCGCCCAAGGGGAACGGGGAATCCTGGGACAAGGAAATCTGTGCGGCCTGGGTCGTTGATCCGGGGGGATCGCAGGTGAACCTGCAGATCTCGACTGCCTACACGATCTGGCCGCCCAAGTCTTGGTCTATCCTGGCGTCGGGAACCTTCCAGATGTGTATCAATGGGACCGGATACTCCGGTTACCCGATCAAGTTCACCGCCTATCTGTGGGACCCGCTCACCGGCAGAGCGTCGATCACTGACACCCAGACGATCACGATCCCAACCGATCCCGCAACCCCCCTCCAACTGACGGCCAGCCGGGGAGTGGCCGGGACCTGCATCCCTGGTGGGTACACCGGGACCTGTAACGCAGTGACACTTACTCTGTCAGGCTTTACCGGCCCGATCCAGTGCAACCTCAGGCATATGGTGACCGCCACAACCTACGACACGATGACGGTCTACCCGCCATCTAATGGAACCTACAACTCCGTTGGTTCCGTGCCACCGCTCTACTTCCCATCCCCCTACTTTGAGGCGACCTGTATCGAGACCAACTCTGGTAGACAGGTGGTCGCCTCATGGCCGTAAAGACTTCGCTAGTAACGCGAAAACCAACCTCACAGCAAATAATAAAGGAGTATCAATAATGTCCATTACAGCGGAGCAAGCGCAGTGGTTCCAACGTAATTTCCAGCATATGGTGGATAACGTGGCGATTGCGATTCGGGGCAAGGACACGGTTATCGAACTGGCACTAACCTGCCTGTTGAGCCAGGGTCACCTGCTTTTAGAGGACAACCCCGGCACCGGCAAGACAGTGCTCGCCAAAGCAGTGGCGAATACGGTGGCTGGCACCCATAACCGAATCCAGTTCACCCCTGACCTCCTACCGTCCGACCTGACCGGTATCGCCGTCTTCGATCCTCGGACGAAGACCTTCGAATTCCACAAGGGGCCAGTCTTCGCGACCATCGTGCTGGCCGATGAGGTGAACCGGGCTTCGCCCAAGACCCAGGCCGCTCTGCTTGAGGTGATGGAAGAGAACACCGTGACCGTTGATGGGACCCGCCACGAGGTCGGCCATCCCTTCATGGTCGTCGCCACCCAGAACCCAATCGAAATGGCCGGAACCTATCGGCTCCCCGAAGCCCAACTCGACCGCTTCCTGATGAAGGTGTCCGTTGGTTATCCGGATCATGATACGACCGTTGAGTTGCTATCCGAGGCATCGAACCGCGACCGGGCCGCTGGTGTCGGCGCGATGGTGTCAACCCAGGCCGTGATGCAGATGTCCGAGTTCGCCAACCAGACCTACGTTGATCCGGCGATCCTCGACTATCTGTCCCGGTTAGCCACCGCTTCGCGGGCCCACCCCCACGTTCGGGTTGGCTTGTCAACGCGTGGTGTCTTGTCTTTCGTACGAGCCGCCAAGACCTGGGCGGTCGCCCACGGGCGGGAGTATGTGACGACGGATGATGTTCGCGGTCTAGCCCAACCCCTGATGAGCCACCGCTTGCTGTTGTCCCCGGAGGCCCAGTTCGCTGGCGCCAATATTGATGATGTTGTGGCGTCGCTGCTCGCCAGTGTGCTCGCCCCGGAGCTAAGGGCCTGAAATGAGTCGGATTGACTTCGAGCCGCCGGTAGCCCTGCTGTCGGCGGCCGAGGAAACCCCTGGGGAGGCTCCCGATGAGCGTCCGATCATCGAACGGGAGAGCTTCCGAGCGCAGTTGGCGGCATGGTGGGCAAGCACCCTGCGGGTGCGCGAACAGATCTGGGTCGTCTTGGGCCCGGTCTGGCGGGCCATCAAGCTGGTGGCGCGCTCTATCACCGGGCTCGGCTGGACGACCCTGTTTGTGGGGATCTGGGCTTGGGTCGCCGCCTGGGCCTTCGGCTGGGTGGAAGCGGTCTATGCCGCAATCTTCTGCTTGGTTGCCCTTTGCTTGGGGGCCTTGTTCACGATTGGGCGGACCAATATCGAGGTGACTATGGCCTTGACCCCGCAGCGGATCCGCGTCGGACAGTCCTCGGTAGCTAGCTTCCAAGTCACTAACCTCGCCCATCGGCGGATCGGCTCGCTGTCGGTCCGTCTACCAGTTGGTGAAACCGCCGCTCGCTTCGTGCCCCCCACCCTGCACCGGGGCGAAACCCATGAGGATTGGGTGTCCATCCCGGCTACCAAGCGTGGTGTGATTCCGATTGGTCCGATTTACACCGATCGGGATGACCCCTTTGGCTTGGTCCGTCGCGAACTGCGCTGGACCGATGTGACCGAGCTCTTCGTCCATCCCGAAATCGTCGCTCTGGACACCCTGGGATCGGGCATTCTGCGCGACCTGGAAGGTCAGTCGACCCCGAATGTGTCGAGTGCCGACCTCGCCTTCCACGCCTTGCGGGATTATGTGACGGGCGACGATATGCGCCATATTCACTGGAAGTCTTCGGCTCGGCTCTCCTCAATCACCGGCGATGACCGGTTTATGGTCCGGCAGTTCCTGGATACGCGGCGAACCCATATTGGCTTGCTTTCCGATCTCAATGCCTCACACTACGCTGATGATGACGAGTTCGAGGTCGCCTTGTCTTGCGCCGCCTCCATCGTGGCGCGGGCTTTGATGGATGACATGGATATTACGATCATCTGTGGCAAAGAGGTGGTCGAACGGCCTAAGTCGCGTTATGCTCTGGACTGCTT
>JAIRKB010000202.1 GCA_031260385.1 Propionibacteriaceae bacterium
ACTAGGGAACCCGATGGACTCTCGCGCCGCTGCCGTCCTCAAGAAGGGTGGTTATCGCTGGGACGGCCATCGCGCTCATCAGATCACAGCAGTAGAGATTCGCGGGGCTGACTTGGTTATTGGTATGGAGCAACTCCACCTCAACCTCATGCGCCGCCTCACCCCCGACACCGACAACCTCGCCCTCATGACCGACTTCGATCCGAGTGCCACCCCCGGCTCTGGGATCGACGACCCCTGGTACGGCCCGGCCTCCGGCTTCGACGTCACACGGTTGGAGCTCGAGCGCGCGATACCTGGCGTTCTTGATTGGGTTCGTGAGCGGTTAACCTGATTTTTTCTTTTTTACAGTTTCACGGTGTGAGTCTGCGCGGCCAGACCCGGGTGCCTCCGCCGTTGCTCGCTCACGCCCGGGCCTTCGGCCCGGCCTGCGCTACCGTGTGACGCAACGGCTGCGGGACCCGGGACTGGCCTGTAATCTTCAGTTTTTCCAGTTAGTATGTTTTCCATGGATCTTGCCGCTCGGGGCCTTCCGGCCTTGCCTGACCCTTTACCGGTCGCCACGGTTGATGCTCATACTCATTTGGATAATGTGGAGGAGCGGACGGGGTTGTCGGCTGGGGAGTCGATTGAGTTGGCGGCGGCTGTGGGCGTTGAATGGATCATTCAGGCTGGGGATACGGCGGAGGACTCGACTTGGGCGGAGGAGTTGGCGCGAGCTCATCCGGAGGTGGTGGCTTGTGTGGCGCTGCATCCTAATGAGGTGGCTCGGCATCCTCAGCGGGCGGAGGCAGGGTTTGCGGAGATCACTCGGTTGGCGGGGGCTGGGCCCCATGTGCGGGCGGTTGGAGAGACGGGGCTGGACTACTACCGGACGACTGATCTGGAGGGGAAGGCTCGGCAGCAGGAGTTCTTTCGGCGGCATATTGAACTGGCTTGTGCTCTTGGGTTGACTTTGATGATCCATGATCGGGAGGCCCACGAGGATATCTTGGCGCTCCTTGATGAGGGGCCACGGCCCCAGCGGGTGGTTATGCACGCTTTCTCGGGTGACTACGATCATGCTCGGGCTTGTCTTGAGCGGGGATACTGGTTGAGTTTTCCCGGGACGATTACCTTTCCTGCTAACCATCACCTTCACCGGGCTCTGGCGGTGGCTGAGCCGGAGAAGATCCTAGTGGAGACGGACGCGCCGTACTTAACGCCGGTTCCGGTACGGGGGCGACCGAACGGGCCTTATCTTGTTCCGTACACTGTACGGTTTGTGGCTGAGCAGCGGGGTTGGGACCTCGGCGAAACCTGCCAGCGCTTGCGCGACAATGCCTTTGCGGCGTACGGAGGTCCCTGGGGCAATGTCTGACACAGACCACGGCACAGACCAAGTAGACCAAAGCCAAAGGGGACAGTCCCTTTTGGCTCATGAGAAAACGTGCAGCGACCAAAAGGGACTGTCCCCTTTGGCGTCCCCTTTGGCTCAGGCACCACCGAAATATCTTGATGCTCGGCGGATTCGGGCGCTGGCGGACGAGTTGGACCTTCGACCGTCGAAGGGGCGGGGGCAGAACTTTCTCTTTGATGCCAATACGGTTCGGCGGATTGTTTCCCTAGCGGAGATCCGCCCTGATGACATCATCCTTGAGGTGGGGCCAGGGCTGGGGTCGTTGACTGCTGGGCTGCTCCATACCGGGGCGCAGGTGTTGGCGGTGGAAATCGAGTCTCGGCTGGCCGAGCAGCTGCCGGTGACGATAGCGGAGTTGGCACCGGGGCGCGTTGACCAACTGAGTGTCTTGGAAGCCGATGCCCTGCGGCTGACAGAGCTTCAGCCCGCACCGACGACCCTGGTGGCGAACCTGCCCTATAACATCTCGGTCCCGGTGATCCTCCATCTACTGGCGACCTTTCCGTCGATTGAGCGCGGGTTGGTGATGGTTCAGTTGGAGGTCGCTAATCGGCTGGCGGCACCACCCGGCTCCAAGGTCTATGGGATCCCCTCGGCGAAACTAGCTTGGTATGCCAACGCCCTCCAGGTCGGGAAGGTCCCCGCTTCGGTCTTTTGGCCGGCTCCCAATGTCGAGTCCGGCCTGGTCCGCTTTGTCCGCCGGACCCCACCCCCCGGCGCAACACGGGAAACCACCTTCGCCTTGATCGACGCCGCCTTCTCCCAACGCCGCAAGATGCTGCGCTCCGTACTAGCCTCTCATTACGGCCCAACCCTCGCCGCCGCCTTCGCTGAAACCGAGATCTCCGGCGAAGCCCGCGCCGAAACCCTCTCCATCGACGACTTCGCCCGCCTTGCCGCCGCCCTCCAGCCAATCTAGGAGCGCCGTGTATCTTTGCGAAACTCCTAGGGAGTTTTGGCCTTAGCTCCCGGGGGATGGGGGGTCGGATTGTTGGGCGTAGAGGTGGGAGTAGAGGCCGCCGTTGGCTAACAGTTCTTCGTGGGTGCCGGATTCGACGATCTGGCCGGCTTGGAGCACAATGATGCGGTCGGCATGTTGGACGGTGGTTAGGCGGTGGGCGATGGTGATGACCGTACGGTTCTTGGCCGCCTCGTCGAGGGCCTCTTGGACGATACGTTCGGAGACGGTGTCGAGGGCGGAGGTGGCCTCGTCTAGAATCAAGACCGGGGCGTCTTTTAGGATCACGCGGGCAATCGCCAGGCGTTGACGTTCGCCGCCGGAGAGGCGATAGCCCTGCTCACCAACGACCGTCTCTAGGCCGAGCGGCATCGCATCAATCGTCGCCAAGATATTGGCTTTGGCGCAAGCAGTCCGCAGTTCCTCGTCGGAAGCTTCCGGTTTGGCATAGCGCAGATTAGCAGCGATCGTATCGTGGAAAAGGTAGGCCTGTTGGGAGACGATGCCGATGTGTTCGACCAGCGAGTCCAACTGAAGGTCACGGACATCATCACCAGCGAAGAGGACTCGCCCCTCGGCCGACTCATGGAGGCGGGCGATCAAGTAACCAATCGTGGTCTTGCCCGCCCCCGAGGGCCCAACAAAGGCCACCGACTGACTAGGGGTGACCTGGAAGCTGATGCCAGCGAGGGTCGGCGGATCCTGGAGGCGGCCATCCGGATAACGGAACTCAACCCCTTGGAACTCGATCTCACCCACCCGCTCCCGGTTGACCGGCCGAGCGCCGACGCGATCTTGAATCGAGGGCACCAAGTCGAGATACTCGAAGATCCGGGCGAAGAGGGCCCCCGAGGTTTGCAGGTCGAGGGCGACCCGCAACAAGCCCATCATCGGCATCAGGAGGCGGGATTGGACAGTGGTGAAGGCGACCAGGGTCCCGGCGGTGATCCCGACATTACCGCCAGTGACCAGCCAACCAGCCAGCAGGTAGATCAGGGCGGGCAGCAGGGAGACGAAGACCTGGACCAAGGCGAAGAACCACTGCCCGGTCATCATCTGCTTGAGCTGGAGTCCGATCTGATTATCGTTCTCCTGGGCATAGCGGATCGACTCATCTTTGGCCCGACCGAAAGACTTGGCCAACAGGATCCCCGAGACCGACAAGGCCTCCTGGGTGATCGCGGTCATCGTGGACAGCGATTCCTGGGTTTGGGCGGCTACCCGGGCCCGGATCGTACCAACACGACGCTGGACGACGACCAGGATCGGCATGAGCAGGAAGGCAATCAGGGTTAGCTGCCAGCTCAAGATGAACATCGTTACCGCCGACGCGATCACGGTGGCAGTATTGCCGACCACTGAGGTCACGGTGTTTGTTAGTACGTTCGAAACCGCGCCGACATCATTGGCGAGACGTGACTGAATGACGCCGGTTTTCGTCTTGGTGAAGAAGCCCATCTCCATCCGTTGCAGGTGGTTGAACAAGGCGATCCGCAGGTCACCCATCACCCGATTACCAGTCTTCGAGGTGAGCCAGGTTTGCCAGACCCCGATCAGATTGGAGGCGATCAGCAAGGAGACCATGACGATGAGCAAGCGGAGGAGGTGGGGCATGTCCACCCCGGACGGCCCGAAGAGACCTTCATCGAAGATCCGTCGGGTGATCAGCGGGGGGAAGACCGAGATCACGGCGGTCACCAACACCAAAACAACCATCACCACGATGGCTGGACGATAGGGCTTGAACAAGGCCACGATCCTTTTACCCCGGTTAGCGATCCTGGGGGCGGCTGCATTGATGGCCTTCTGGGCGTCAATATCCCCGCTCGAAATCCGGGCCGCTCGCCCGCGCCCACCGCCCATACCGATTCCACTCATGGCACAAGTAAAGCATTCATCGCCCGACTCGTGTTGCACGACCCTAAACCCTGAACCACCGAGTCATCGCTGCTACGCGGCGCGAGCAATCGGTGGATCAGGGTAAACCCTGAGCCCAGGTGTATGGTGAGTCGGGCTGGGGTAAGGCCAAGACGCCGCTTAGAGGGGGACGGAATGTGACGGCAACGCGAATGCGAAAGGACTATGTCACGTTTCGATAACATCTCTTGACGCGCCCCCCAGACCGGCCCGAGACTTGACGTGTTACGAAATAACAAAAGGCTTCCCGAATAATCGAAAGGGTCAAGGGGTGTCGGATAAGCGTTCATCATCGTCTGTTCAGCGAGCTTTTGAGTTACTGGATCAGGTTGCCGGTGCTGGTGACCAGGGAATTACCCTTTCGGACCTTGCCCGGAAAACCCAGATGTCAGTCTCGACCTGCCATCGCTATGTCACCACTCTGCTAGACCTGAGAGCCCTCAACAAGGACTCCGCTGGTCACCTCTTCCCCGGCGTACGACTGGTGACCTTGAGCCACGCTTGGCTCGAGCGCAACACCTTGCGTAATGTGGCCCGCAGTGAGCTAGAGGAACTCGCCGCTCTGACCGGCGAAACCGTACACCTCGGTATGCACGCCGATCAAGGGGTCGTCTACATCGACAAGATCGACTCCGCGAAAGCTGTCCGCCTAGTCAGCCGCATCGGCGCTCTGGTCCCCCACTACTGCTCAGCGATGGGCAAGTCGATCCTGGCGACGATGACGCCAGCCGAACGGGAACCCTACCTCACTGACACCAAGCCCCTGACGCCGACCACCCTGACTGGCGCGGCGCTGATCGCCGAACTAGACCTGATTGCCAAGCGCCGGTGGGCGATCGATGAGCAAGAAAATGAAGATGGCGTACGCTGTGTCGGCGCGGCCATCACCTCTCGCAGCGGCGAGCTACTAGGCGCGATCTCGATCTCGGGGCCAGCAGCGCGCTTCAGCCGCGAAATGTGCACCGAACTAGCCGAACAGGTCCTGGCGGCCGCCGACCGTATCGGCCAAGGCATGCCCTAAACAGCCGGGGCAATCGATAACAAGGGAGTTAACATGACGAACCCAACAATCAAGGTTTACAATCCCGGCACTGGCGCCCTCATCGGCGAGGTTCCGGAAGCCAGCGTCGACGATGTCGCCACCGTGGTGGCCCAGGGTCTGCGCGGGCAGGCCGCCATGGCCGCTACCCCCGCCCACCGTCGCCAAGCGATGTTGTTCAAGCTCGCTGACTTGATGGAGTGCGATGCCGAAGCTTTAGCCCAACTCGATGCCGCCGAAAACGGCAAGCCGATTCAACAAACGCGTGGCGAAGTCGAGGCCGCGATCCGGATCTTTCGGGGTTATGCCGCCGAGGCGACCCGCATCCTCGGCCGCCAGTTCCCGATGGACGCTGTGCCGGGGGCGGAAAACCACTTTGCGGTGACGATCCGCGAACCGCTCGGCCTGGTCGCCGCCCTGATTCCCTTCAACTATCCGGTCGAGTTGTATTCCCACAAGGCAGCGGCTGCCCTGGCGGCCGGGAATGCCGTCATCACCAAACCGCCGACCCGCTGCCCGCTGGCCTTGTTCAAGATTCATGAATACTATGCCGAAGCCGGCTTTCCCCCGTACGCTCACCAGGTGATCGTCGGCAACCGGGAGGTGGTCGCGGCGATTGCTGATCACCCAGACATTGCGGCGGTGACGATTACGGGCGGTACGGAAGCCGGTCGTAATGTCGCTGAGCGCTGCGCGCGCCGCTTCGCCAAGGTCTTCTTGGAGTTGGGTGGCAACGATCCGCTAATCGTGCTCAATGATGCCGACCTTGATAAGGCGGTCGATGCGATCGTATACGGACGGCTCGCTCGTGGGAACGGGCAGATCTGTTGCGCGGTCAAGCGGGTTTACGCCACCACCGGGATCTATGATCGACTAGCCGAACGGCTGGTGGAGAAGACCCGTCAATTGATCGTCGGCGACCAGCTTGACGAGGCCACCGATGTCGGCCCGCTAATCGCCGAAGCCGACGCGGTTAAGGTCGAGGAAGCGATCAACCAGTTGGTCGCCGAAGGGGCGGAACTGCTGATTGGCGGGACCCGCCAGGGGGCCTTTGTCACCCCGGCGGTGCTCTACAAGGTCCCCGCTACCTCGCCGACGATCGCGGAGGAGGTCTTCGGGCCCGTCGCCCCGCTCGTCGAGGTCGACAATGTCGAGCAGGCGATAGAGCTCGCCAACGACTCGCCGTATGGTCTCCAGGCTGCCATCTTCACCTCCGACATCAATCGCGCCCTCAAGGCAGCCACCAAACTTAACGCCGGGTCGGTGATGATCAACGGCACGACGGCGATGCGCGCCGAGAACCTACCTTTCGGTGGGGTCGGCGAAACCGGCGGTTATCGTGAAGGGATCCATGACACCGTCTTGGATTTCACCCGACAAAAGACGATCGTGGTGATCGGAGCTTTAGCATGACTTTGACATTGCGTGATGTACGGAAGTCGTACGGAAGCGCTGAGGTTTTACACGGCGTCAGTCTGGAAGCCGAGTACGGTCGCGTGGTGGCGATCGTCGGCGCCAATGGCGCTGGTAAATCAACCTTGATCAAAGTCTTAGCGGGTGCCGAACCGAAGGATTCGGGCACCCTCGAAC
Source organism: Propionibacteriaceae bacterium (assembly GCA_031260385.1). Lineage (GTDB taxonomy): Bacteria > Actinomycetota > Actinomycetes > Propionibacteriales > Propionibacteriaceae > WQYJ01. The sequence goes on from JAIRKB010000202.1 coordinate 6,904, forward strand.
TTGAGGCCTTCCCGCTCGATCTAAAAGGGCCTTCGGACGCCATCAAGCAGGGAATCCACACCGTCTATCAAGAGCTCTCGCTCGTCGGCGAACTATCCGTCGCCGAGAACCTCCTAATGGGCCAGTTGCCCAAGCGTTACGGTTTCGTCGATTGGCAGGCGGCCTATCGCCGAGCCGGAGAGATCCTCGAACAAATTGGTTTTGCTGGGGTCAATGTCCGGGCGAAAACCAAGGATCTGCCAGTCGCCAAACAACAGATGGTCGAAATCGCCAAAGCCCTGGTGACTCCACCGAAGATCCTGGTCCTCGATGAACCGTCGGCGGTTCTCGCCGGTTCCGACCTCGACTCCCTCTTCGCCTTGGTTCGCCAACTACGCCAAGCGGGCACCCTCGTCATCTACATCTCACACCGCCTTCAGGAGGTCCTCGATATCGCGGACACCATCGTGGTGATGAAAGACGGGATGTTCGTCGCCGAACTAGCGCCCCACGCCACCAACGAAGACGACATCATCGCCTTGATGGCCGGGCGCCAGATTGATCAGATCTATCCCGATCGGCGAACCAGCTTCGGCGAGGCCGCCCTAACGATCAACTCGTTGTCCCGCCCAGGTGAGTTTGAGGATGTTAACCTCCAGGTCTGCCGCGGTGAAGTGGTGTCCGTCTTTGGCCTAGTGGGATCGGGACGGAGCGAACTAGCGGAAACGATCTTCGGTGCCCGCCGCCCTGCCGCCGGAACCATCGAGGTCAATGGTCAACCTAGTCGCTTCAAGAACCCTGCCCAGGCGATGAAGGCCGGACTAGCCCTGATGACCGAGGACCGCAAACGTACCGGCTTGGTCCTCGGGATGAAGGTAGCCGAAAACATCACCTTGGCGACGATGGCTAGGTCCTTCTTCCTTAACCTAACCAAAAGGCGCAACGATGTCACCCAGATGGTGTCGGGCCTGTCGATCCGTCCCGATAACTGTGCGTCCATGGAGGCCTGGCAACTCTCCGGCGGCAACCAACAGAAAGCGGTCTTGGGGAAGTGGTTGTTAGTTGACCCGTCGATTCTGATCCTCGACGAACCAACGCGCGGTGTTGACATGGCGACCCGGGTTGACATCTACCGCAAGATCGACGAACTAGCTGCCGCCGGACTATCCGTCCTCATGGTCTCCTCGGACCTGACCGAAGCGGTGTCGATGGCCGACCGGGTGGTCGTGATGCGCGAAGGCTGCGTGGTCTGCGAGTTGGACGCCGCCACCACCACCGAAGATGAAGTCTTAGCCCATGCGATTGGAGGCAATCAATGATGGACAACTCCCTTGACGTAACTTTTAGGCGCGGTCGCCTCGAAATCCGGGGTCGTGACGTCACCATGGTGGTCCTCCTCGCCATTGCCGTCGTCGCCCTGATGATCGTGGCGGTTCCGTTGACGAATGGGGTGTTCTACACCGGCAACAACCTCACTAATCTGATGCGGCAGATGACCACCACCGGCTTGCTCTCGCTCGGCATGCTCTTCGTCATCTTGACGGGCGGCATCGACCTATCGGTCGGTTCAATAGTCGCTTTCTCAGCCTTGCTCGCCGCTGGATTATCGCTGCGGCATGACCTACCAGTCCCCCTCTGCTTCCTGATCGGTGCCGCCACCGGCGCGGTCTGGGGAGCGATTAGCGGCTCCCTGGTAGCCCGGTTCAAGCTGGCACCCTTCGTGGTCACCCTAGCGGCGATGACAACGATCCGGGGGCTGTGCTACGTCTATTCTGACGTCCCGATTGGGCCGAAGGATCCCGGTTTCAAGGCCCTAGGCGCCTTCACTTTCAAAACCTTCAAGGTCTCGGGTAGCACGCTAGCCTTCCCGGCAACCACCCTGATCATGATCGGTTTCTTCATCCTGGGGATGGTTTTCTTGAACCGTACCTCACTCGGACGCTCGACGATCGCGATCGGCGGTAACCGCGAAACCGTACGCCTAGCGGGTATCTCCGTCGCGAAGGGAATCATCACGGCCTACGTCATTTCCGGTATCTGCGCTGGAACCGCGGGGGTCTTGCTGGCGTCGAGGTTGAATAACGTTCAACCTACCCTCGGCACCGCATATGAACTTGACGCCATTGCCGCCTGTGTTATCGGCGGCGCCAACCTCGCTGGAGGGCGAGGCACCATCCGGGGCACGGTCATGGGCGTGCTGGTATTGGCGATCATGAACAACCTGTTGTCACTTAGGTCTGTGGATACCTATTGGCAGTCGGTATTAAAGGGCTTAATCATCATTCTGGTGATTCTGCTCCAAGCACGCTCTCGGCAACGAGGGTAAAGAATCGACGGCGATCTAAGCGAGGATCCTCGACCAGATCGCCGCCGAAATGATTCAACCAAATAACTCAGTATCAAAGGAGAATCTGATGCGAATCAGGAAAATTATCGCACTAGGCGCCGCCGCGCTGCTAGCACTCGGCGTAATGTCGGGCTGCACCACCAAGGATGGCGACGATGGCACCACTGGTGGCGACGGAACAAAGTACACCATTGGGATGGCTAACCTCTACCTGGGTGGCCCGTACTTCGTCGGCATGCGCAAGGCAGTCGTCGAGAACGGTACCGCCCTTGGTTGGGATGTCCAGGTCTCTGACGCTGGCGGCGACGCTGACAAGCTGCTCGCTGACGTCGAGAACTTCATCGCTAAGGGGGTTGACGCGATCGTCATTTCCGGTGCTTGGCTCAATGACTTCCCGGCCGCGCTAGATGCCGCAGAAGAAGCCGGCATTCCGGTGGTTCTGGTTGATCGGCTGTGCTCCTCGGAGAACTTCACCGCCTGGATTGGCCCAGACAATGAGGAAATTGGCAAGAACGACGGACAGTTCATCGTTGAGCAACTGCCCAATGGTGGGGTTGCTGTCATCATCAAGGGTGGCCCGGCTGACAACACGATTGGTATCGCCCGGACCAAGGGTGTCACCGATGCCCTCAAGGCTGCTGGCAACTTCACGATTGAAGAAGCCACAGAGTTCGGCGATTGGTCGTCTGATGGTGGCAAGTCTGTCATGGAGAACATGCTCGCCAAGCTCCCGAAGATCGACGTGGTCTTCTGCGAGAACGACTCGATGTGCCTCGGCGCCCAGAGCGCGGTGGCCGATGCCGGCCGTTCCGACGAGATGTTCTTCGCCGGTGTTGACGGCCAGAATGAGGCGATCCAAGAGATCCTCAAGGGCACCAACTACCTGGTGACTGGCTACAACGACTCTATCGTTATCGGTGGGATTGCCATTGATACCCTGCAGCTGATCTTCGCTAACAAGGCGTACGAGAAGCTGAACGTCGTCGACTCGCCGATGATCACCATCGACAATGCCGAAGAGTTCAAGAACGCCGGTATTTTTGATTAATTGAATGGACTCCAGGGTTGACCTGGTTTTCTAAGCAAGCATCGCTCGTGCGTCTCCTTCGGGAGGCGCACGAGTTGCGCTTAATATGGGCGGGAATGCTTCATAATAGAGTTGTAGGCACCGTTAGCAGAGAGGCAAGCAATGTCGCAACAAGGCTGGTACCCCGATCCGGGCGGCCAGGCTGGCATGTTCCGCTACTGGGATGGCCAGTCTTGGTCTGAGGTGGTCTCCCCGACCCCACAAGCCGGACCACCGGCACCGCAGACTGCCCCCGGCCAGTTCGGCGGGCCGAGTGGTTGGGATCCCACTCGACCGATCTCTGCTCAGGCAGGGTACGGAACGTACGACCCATCCCAACCGAGCGTCTACGATCCTTCGGCGCCTTTTGCCGATAAACCCCGGTCCTCTCCGACGCCCTGGATCCTGCTGGGGGTCGGGGTTCTGGTGGTCGCTCTGGTTATTTGGTTTGTCGTTGGTCAGCTGGGGACCATCGGTGGGGGCGGCGCAAGCGACGATCCCACCTATGTGCCCGGTGATGTTTGCCCGAAGATTTCCGCCAAGAGCGAGCGAGCGGACCATCCGAATGATGGGCGGGTTTATGGTGGTGCCCTGTCCTATCCGAAGCTTAGTTTCCCCTGGGGCGCGGTAACCACCGAAGAGTTCCGGGTTCCCTTCGGTCGCGATACCGCCAGCCAATCGATCACGATTCATTCGAATTTCGAACCGGGGGTTGACTGGGTCGCTGCCGTCGTGGTTGGAGAGTTGTATGCCGGTGACGGATTCTTCGAGCCCGAGGAGGCCTCCAAGATCGTCAACCGCTGTATCTTCGGCGCTTTCTACGGCGATGCGGTGGTGACACCGGAGACCCTAAAGACCGAGTCTTACACTGTTGATGGCTACGAGGGTTGGATCACCGAAACCAACCTGTCATTCTCGATCCCGAACCTGCCAACCACCTCCGAGTTAGCGATCGTCATCATCGTCAAGACCTCGTCTTTGAGCTCCTCGATCTTCTACGCCTCGATCCCCAATGATGCGATGCAATATGAACCGAGCGTTCGCGACGCCATCGCTGATCTCAAAGTCGAACCGATCTAATATACTCATTCTCAGGGGGACCAAATGGCATAACGGTTGGTATCTGGACCCCGGTAAAAAAGCTGACATGTTCCGGTAACGGGAGATAAGGAAGGAACGTTATGTCGCAACTAGGATGGCACCCGGATCCGGGTGGTCAAGCGGGAATGTTCCGCTATTGGGATGGCCAATCGTGGTCAAGCACGGTCTCGCCTGTTCCGTTATCGGGGCCGCCCACTGCGGCAACGACACCGCCGCCTAGTAGCCAGCCTCCTGGTTGGGATCCCCGCCAACCGATCGGGGGGTCTTCTAGCCCCGCCCCAGCGGTTGAGTTTCCACTGGCCCCCGCTCGCAAGTCCCCCGCCCCCTGGATCTTCCTAGCGGTAGGCCTGCTGGTAATTGGCCTAGTCGTCTGGTATGTGCTCGCTCAGCCTGGTGGAAAGATTTCCGACCCACCGACCCCCACTCCCACCGCCGAGATCACGACGCCGGCTGGCACCCCAACTCCCACCACCACCCTGCCGCCCGATAGTGTCTGCCCGCCGATGCCGCTCAAGAATGAGCGGGCTAATCACCCGATTGACGCGCGAGTTTATGGTGGTGCCTTGTCCTACACTCAACTCGGCTCCCCTTGGAGTTCGGTG
>JAIRKB010000128.1 GCA_031260385.1 Propionibacteriaceae bacterium
CTGGTAGTTCTTCGTTTTGGTCGAGCAAGAATGTGATGCTGGCGAACGGTTCCGCCAGAGTCGTGGTGATCTGTTCGTCTTCGGTGATGGTGATACGACTGTAGAAAGCCTGGTTGGCCAGGCGGCGCTGGTGATCGTTGGACCCGGCGTATGATCGGTGAGCATCAGTGAGTAACCGTAGTGAACTGTCAAGGAAGGCGCGGGCACCTTGGTCGTGCTCGTCGTGTTCAGCGAGACGTCGGTCTATGTCGGCAAGTCCGGCACGGATGCGGTCCTGGTGCTCTTTCAACGTGGGCAGGTCAATGGCGTCGGCGAAGTGCATCTTGATGAGCTTGTCGGACTCGCTCTTCAGCCTGGCGCGGCTGGCTGCCAGGTCACCTAGTTCCTGATTGGGCCCGGCAGCGCGTATGTCGAACGCGGCGCGCATCTTCGCCGAAGCGGTCAAGTAGTTTCTCTCGCCAATGGTGAGAGATTTGTAGGTCTCAGCAACCAACTGCTCGGCCAATGGTACGGGTACGGCTCGTCGGGTGCAGGTCGTACGTCTGGAGGCACGACCGCCGCAGACAAAGTAGGCGTAGGTGCTGCCGTGGCGGTTGGTGGCGAAGTCCAGCAGCATCCGTGAACCGCAGGCTCCGCAGTAGAGCATGCCTTTGAGATGGTGAGTGTGTTCGCGGTGCCGAGTGTCATCGACGGTCTTCGCACTCAGGAGGGCTTGAACCTTGTCGAACAAGACCGGCTCGACGATGGGTTCATGTGAACCAGGATGCAGCGCGCCCCGGTAACGGATGATGCCTGCGTAATATGGGTTGGTCAGTAGCTTGTACATGGTGTTACGCCCGAGTGGCTTCGATGGACGTTTCGGTGTCTCCAGTGTTGTCAATCCTCGTAGGGTGATCTCGTTGAGCACGTCAATCACTGAGTAATCGCCGGTGGCGTACATTTCGAACGCGAGCCTTACCAATCGCGCCCGTTCGGGATCGACTTCAACGGTGCGTATCTCGCGCCCGTTGGTGTCGATGAACCGAATGTTGCGGTATCCTACCGGAGCCTTGCCCGGGGTGCCGCCTTGGGCGACCTTCTGAGTCAACCCTTTGGTGACTTCAGTAGCAAGATTGCGCGAGTAGAACTCAGCGATGGATGACATGATGCCGTGAAGCAGCATCCCCGAAGGTGTCTCATCAATCGACTCCGTAGCTGAGATCAGGGTAGTGCCTGCTGTGAGTAGCGCTTGGTGGATCGCCACATCATCGACACGATTACGAGCAAGGCGATCCACCTTGTGGACGATCACATACCTAACCTGATGAGCCTCGATGTAGGCGAGCATTGCTTGGAGTTCGTTGCGGTCCGCGGAGCGTGCGGACTCACCAGCATCAACGAACTCCTTGACTACCTCAGCTCTCAGTTCATCGGCTTTCCTGTGGGTGGCCTCTCGTTGGGCGGGGATGGAGAACCCTTCCTCGGTTCCACCACGCTCGGCTTGCTCTCGTGTCGAAACCCGCAGATAGATCACAGCCAACGCCGGCGTCACCTCGGCACCTGGGGTTGCGGTGACCGGGACGGTGGTAGTTGCGCTACTCATTGTGAATCCTTCTGTGCTACTTGGCTTTCAAGCTCGGAGTCAGTTGCATGGTCAGCTGTGGGTGGCAGGTCACCAGTTGCAGTGATGTGACTGCGATCGGGGCCGGACTCCAATTCTGGCACCGGGCCGCGACGTCTCAACGCTCCCTCAGGGACCGCTAGCCCAAATGGGTCTGGTTCACCCAGTCGCCAAGCGGCGTGGCGGGTGGCGGCCACGTCGAGTATCCACTGAACCAACTTGTCGATGTCTGGCTCCACCAACAGTTCAGCGTGCAATCGTTCGCGTCGTCCTGTTGCCGGGTCCACGCCCGTACAGTCGATAGCCCGAGGTGCCGCTGCTCGCATCGTACTGCTCATGGATGATAGGTGCGCCAGGCTTCCCCAACAACTGCGATATGCGAATTAATGTTCTCCCGAGCCCCCTGTGTTCAGCCACCACATGTCTGGCATTTGAGGATACAGACTACTAGGTATGGAATTGTGATGAGGTAAGATTAGCGCATTGTAGCGGATGCGAGCGACTGGCTGTTGCGAGGCAACCCCAGCAGACCCCGTCCAAGGGCAGCGGTCAAGATCGGGTCGGTGGTCCGATACAATTCCTCAACCGACTCCCACGGCGTGAGCCCCGCATCCGTTATCGCCCCAGCATCGGGGTCGAGGACGAGGTAGATCGTGACACGAAGTTCCATGCACCATTCCAACAACGCCGCCGACAAGGCGGCACTGGCCGCTGCCGCAGGATCACCCAACAACCTCAACAAAGCGCGACCTTCCCGAGCGGCAAACAACCGATCCAAAGCAGCACCTACTTCCGGAGCTTCTAAACACCCACCGGGTGGTAGGTCCATGACGGACCGTTCGCCGAGTGGTAGGTCGAGCACCATCCCCATACGAGCGCGAAGGTACTCGACCGCCGCCAGAGCCAGCGACTCTTTGCCCTCGAAGTAGTGGTACAGGCTACCGTGCCCGACTCCGGAGCGTTTGAGCACCATCGTCGGACTCGTCGCTTCGAAACCACGCTCACTCAGCAGCGCCGCGGCCGCGACAACCAACTTCTCCCGCGACCCATACGCCGGACGCCCACGTCCCTGCTGTTTGCTAACCACTTGCTCTCCTGTCGCACTTCTTGTTTTCCATACAGACTAGTCGGTTCCGCGATCTGCAAGACGCGTGGCAACTGGATTCTGCGGTATTTTGTGGGCCGGTGGTTCGCAACGCATAGATCGAGATCCTCCGATCAACTCGCCAACATTATATGTCCAGAAATTCTGGACATATAAACTAGAGTAATCCCATGGCTACAGTTTCCGAGACTCTTCAGGCGACACTCAGCACTACCGAATACGCCGCATTAGTCGTGCTCGCTGAAAGCACTACCCCTCTATCGGGTCGCAAGGTTGCTACCGCGCTGACCGTCTCGCCGACCACTGCGAACGGCGCGTTGGGCACTCTCGCTGAGGCAGGCTTTGTGACTGCGGCGCAGTCTGGGCGCGCCACCTTATGGCGTGTGGCGGTTTCGAACCCTTTGATTTGTGAGTGGCTGGCGGAAGCCATCTTGAAGCCGGGGGTACCTTCGAGGGGTTCCAGTTCGTACTCCACCGGAGGTGGCGGAGTGCGACTGGAGCACTCGTACGCGACCTGCCTGATCGCCGCGCTGCTTTCGGGCGAAACAATAACAGAACTTGGAAACGGCATTTGGGTGGACTCGATTCGCCTACAGGCAAGTGACATAAGCGAAGTCGACGACATCTTCCTTGAAGGGCGTGATGTACAGGGGACAAAACACAGATTATCGATTGCTGTGCGACGGAATCCTGAACTGACGCGAAGTGACGTAAAATCCGTCCCGTTGATGCGCGACTTTCTAACCGTCATTGTTGATCAGTGGCCTGAAGTCGTGGCTGGTCGGTGGAGACTTGTTCTCGCGGTGTCCACAAATGCCAACGCGATTACCCACCTTGATGATCTCGCCAAACTCGCCCAATCAGTTCTGAGTGGTGAAGAGGTTGAGAAGCGCCTAATTCAACCGGGACGTACGAATGATGGTGTCCGCGCCCGATACGACCATTTGAAGAGCCTGGTTGAACAGGCGGCGGTCGAGCTTACATCTGCATCCGGACTGACGCCAACGGAACTCACTTGGCGACTTCTGTCCGCACTAACCGTTCGTCGTCTTCGCCTTGAAGGAACAGATCGCACCGACCGGACAACGGCAGTTAACGCGTTGCTGCGTGTTCTCCACCAAGGGACTCCGGCTACTGCAGACGCTCTTTTCTCTCGCATCGAGGAGCTCGTCGGCGGCTGGGCACCGCAGGGCGCGGTGTTGAACCAGCTTGTGGTCAGGCGCAGCCTGGGCGATTTCCACCTGGCGAGGTCCCCGAGGTACGACAGAGCATGGGCAGCGATAGACCAACTGGGAAAGCGCCTTCGCGCCTCGATCAGGCCGACGCTAGAAGCTGGCACAGAAATCTTGGAGTTAGAGCGAGTTGAGGAGCGAACGCGCCTTACGGAAGCCATGCGAATAGTCGGCGGGTCGGCGGGTGCTCTCGTTGTCACTGGTGACCCGGACATAGGGAAATCCGCCCTCTCCCTGCGGGTCACGGAAGCGCTCCTAGAAGATGGCGCCGCTGTCACGAGCCTCAGCTTGCGAGATTTGCCTCATAGTGCCTCCGAACTTGAGATGCAGCTGGGTGGGGATTCACTCGAGGAGGTGTTGGCGGCTGGTGAAGTGCGCCCTCTCCGGCTCCTGTTAGTTGACGGAACCGAGTCTGTGCTTGAAGGTAAGATGTCCATGCTGCTGACGCTGACAGCCGCCGCACAGAAGGCAGGGCTTGGCGTAATTGCCGTCACCCGAGCTGACGGACGGCGAAAAGTCAGTGAGGTATTGGCGAGGTCTTCCGAACTGGCCGAGATCGGCACTATACCGGTCGAACACACGCTTGGTCCACTAGTCAAGAGTGAGCGTGACCAACTGGCCGCAGCCTTCCCAACACTCTCACGACTGCAGGGCGATGTGCGGACCAGCTGGTTGCTCGAACGACCCGGTTTGGTTGACGTGCTTCTGCGTACGGGGAAGGATCTCGATCCGGCGGACTTTCTGTGCGAAGCTGACGTGTTCTACGCTGTGTGGCGAAGCTTGGTACGTAATGACGAAGACCGAAGTGCTGGCAACGCTTCTCCCGATGATCGTGAGTTCGCTGTTTTGTCAGCTGCAAAGCAGAGCCTTGGTTTGCCGCGTGGGCACATACCAGGGCCTGCTTTCGCTGAACTACGATCGGACGGAATTCTTCAAATTCCCCATAATCCAGCTATGGCATCCGGTCACGAGTTTACGACCGACCTATTCCGTGATTTCGCACTCTGCCGACTCTTCCTAGAGGAGGGTTGGCAGACGTTGGCGATGGCTGGTGCGCCTCGCTGGTCGATTCGAGCAACGCGCCTCGGATGCCAGGCCGCTCTAGTGAAGCAGGACGCATCCTGCGTCTGGGAAGCGTTGACGACTCAGTTTTCCCGGATTGCCGCCGACCACGGTGAGAGGTGGTTGGAGGTTCCGTACGAAGCTCTTTTGACCCTCAGCGACGCTGAGTCGGCCATTCGCGCGCTCTGGACCACTCTAACCGCAGAGGGCGGAGCGTCCCTAGTAACTTTGCTCCGCTTGGCTGAGGCGCGCTATGTTGACAGCACGATTGGGGACGCATTTGCCCTGGCACCACTGGTAAAGGTGACATTCTGCGATCGCCCCACCATTAGACATGCCCCGTACCTCGGGTATCGAACAGTACGCGATGCGATCCAAGAAATCGTTCTTGCATGGCTCAGAGGAATGGTGACGTTCCGTACACAATCAGACAGTCTCCGGCAAGCGGTTCGCGATACCATCCTTGCTGACGACCCATCTCTCCATGACGAGTTCGTCATAGAGGCCCTCGCTACTCTCGGACCAGACCTTGACGACCGCGCGGAAGCCCGGCTCCGCGAGGTTGCCCGCGACTGTCCGGCTTATCTAGCTCCCGCCGTCGAGTCACTTTTCGTGTCCACGAGCATGTCGCTGGTCCGTCCCCAACTCTTGCTCGACCTCTCTGAGGCGTACTACATTGAGTTGCCAGATCCTCACGATCGATGGGGTGGTCACCCGCTTGATGACGGAATCCGGGACTCCAAACAACGCCTTGGGTTTGGGTTCGGCGCGCCCGCAGCTGCTTGGTACTATGGCCCCTTCTTTCGGCTCCTGAACGCCTACCCCGTTGAAGCCATCAGTTTCATCAACCGGATGCTTGATCATGCCGCACGGTTCCGCGTTCGGGAGTTGCCGACCTACCGCACCAACGATAACTGTGCTGGGGAGATTGAAGGAGTTACCCTGGATTTGCCGTGTACCGGTAAACGGCTGTTTGTTGGAGACAGTCATGTCTGGGCCTGGTATCGCGGTACTAGTGTCGGGCCCTATGCCTGTATGAGCGCTCTTCTTGCACTTGAACGCTTCGCTGACGACCTGCTTGAGAGACTCGGTGTTCCCGCCCAAAGGATCGTCGAACTCCTACTCACCGATTGCCACAATCTAGCTGTCCTTGGTTTGGTAGTTGGCTTCTTGACGCGACACCCGAATGATGCGGGCGCGCTAATGGACCCTTTCCTAGCTTCGCCAGCTATCTGGCACCTAGAAACTCTGCGCGCCATCGGTGACTATGGGTTCCGGGTGAGGGATCCGGACGCAGACAAACTGACCGGGTCTGAACGGAGGAGCTTTCAATTCCACCAAACCGTCGGTGAGATGGTGATCAATGCTCGGCTCGCCGGTGACGAAGAGCGCCTCGCCCAACTTGAGTCGCTCGCTGAGTCTCTTGTCGCTTCCGCTCGCAGAGACTTGGCGGGTACTGGCGGAAGCAGCGCCGAGGATCTCGCAGTCATCGAAAACTGGGCAGCCGAGTTTTGCATCACCAACTATCGCCTCAGTTCAAGCGGGGATAGCGTCTTTGTTCAGTTCGAACGACCGGAGCGGCTTCAGCGCATCCTGGCTCCAGGCGATGTGGAGCTGCAGACTGCGAACTCGCTTAGCAGACTTCAACTCACCTATGGACGGCACAACGAAAACCCCGATGAGTGGCCAATTGCCAGCCTTGTCGATGATCTCGCAACCGCGCGCCAGATTGACGCATCGTCTGACACTTCCACAGTCATCCTTTGGCCAGAAAACGCGCTGGCTTCGGTTGCGGCGGCGGCTGTCCGTGCCCATGCACTTGGATCTGCGACAATCGAAAACTCCGATCTAGTCTGGGCAATCGAGTCCATCCTGTGGGCAGCAGAGAACCCTCAGATTGACGGAATGAGTTACGAAGACACGCTCTTCCCGATGGGTGCTGATCGAGCCGCAGCCGGAGCTCTTCCGCTTTTGCTACTTCCCCCTTTCGCCGCCCTCAACCTCGACCAAGAA
>JAIRKB010000280.1 GCA_031260385.1 Propionibacteriaceae bacterium
TTCACGGTGCCCGTCGCTGGTACGGCCAGCGTTACCTTCGCTGTCTCCTCTGAGACGCTGCCTGACGGCCTCATCCTGGACCCGACCACAGGGGCGATCTCAGGAGTACCGACCGTCGCTGGAACCTACACCTTCACCATCACGGTCACCGGGCCCACTGGCACCGCAACCGCGTCGTACACGATCTCAGTCGCGCCGTTGTTGTTGTGGGAAACCGGGGGGCTGGCCCGAACCGGTGTTGGCCTCGCGCTGCCCGTGACCGCTGTCCTCGCAACCCTCCTGACCGGAGCCGGGGTCATCCTGACGACCTGGCGTCGTCGTGGAAACGCGGGTTGAGCGTCCCCAATGAGGCTTGTGGCAGCGCACCACCCACCGCGGCGAACGGAAGTGGTTAATTGGCTAGGCAGCGGAGGGGCGTAACGAAAAAGGTTGCGCGAGTCATCTTGATTGTCGTGGTAATAATCGGGCTGGCGCACCCCATCCACGCACTGACCTTGGACCGGGTCATTCAATACCTGGAGGTCGGTTTCTCCTCACCGAAGATCCCGGCTGACCTAGATAATTACCAGATCGCGTTCATTTCCGATACTCATTATCTGCCCGAAGAGACTCTGCGGGGCATCGTTGACGAACTCAACCATCGAGAGCTGGATCTGATCGTCTTCGGTGGCGACGTGGCCATCGCCGCTGATACCAGCAACACTGTTGAGATACTGTCGCACCTGAAGTCAGTTGATGGTATCTACGGCGTTGAAGGAAACCATGACAACTACGCACTCCTTTTTGCGGCCATGGAGAAGTTCGGCATGAAGCCGTTGTCTAACAGTGGGGAACAGATTCGACCTGGCTTCTTTCTGGCTGGCGTTGAGGATCTTTGGCGTCGAAACCCGGACATATCCTTGGCGATAGCCGGGTCGAAGCCGGAGGATTTCGTGCTACTTCTCGCCCATAATCCCGACCTCACAATGCAGCAGGACACCAGTAAGGTTGACTTGGTTCTTAGTGGGCACACTCACGGCGGTGAGATCACATTCCTCGGGCTTTGGGCGCCGATACTGGCACACAGCGACTACATCAGTGAGTACGGGCAGCGTTTCCAATCCGGTTGGTCGCAGGCGCGGGACGGCACTCCGGTTTTTGTCAGTAATGGGTTGGGGGTCCACACCATAAGAGTCTTCGCCCGTCCTCAGGTGATTCTCCTCACCTTGATTCACCAGGGATGACACGCCTTTTTTCGTATCAAGCAGGTTGCTGATAGAGTATGAACGCCGCTTGTGGGACTTGATCGCGACTTCCGAAACACCCTATAGAAGTGATACTTCGCAGTTCGCTGTCACTATTCCCCGAGCGGCCTTCCGGTGAGAGGGGTTGAAATGAACCGCGCTGCGCAAGTGGCTCGTGAGGATGTGCTGGCGTTTATCAACGCGGCGACAGCATCAACCGGGCAGCGTGAGTTTGCCTCAACGGCGGCAGCGCAGACGCTGTCGGTGGACTTTTTGCACGAATACGTCTTAGGTAACTACCGCGATTTGTACGCCGCCACCCTGGCCCTCGACGTTAACGACCACAATGCGGCCTTGATCATGGCCAACCTGTTGGGCGTACCGCACGATAACCCGGCTCGCCGGGAGGTTGAGGGCAGGTTGATCGCGGCTCGGTTAGCGACGATGCCCCCACAACGGGTGTACCGGTTGTTCACCAGACTACAGAAGGCCGGTGTGAACAATAGCCGAGCGCGGGCGATTATCCGCAACTGGGTGTACGCCCGGCCGGCCATTGCCCTCGACGCGATCAAATACCGTCGCGGGTTGACCGCGGCAGCCCGGCATGCTCACCTCCGACTGCCCGATGAGATCGGTATGGTGTTGTTCGACTGGAAGCGTCCAAACCGCTACACCACCCCGCTGCTCGAGACCTGGCGGCGGGCCCACTATGACCGTTCCGCCATCACCGACCTACCGTACACGGTCGCCGAGGGGTTCGCCGCCCGACGTGGGTTGAAGCGCGAAACCCTGCTGACCAAGGTTCAACTGACCAAAGCCGAGCGGTTGCGACTGGCGGGAGCAGCCAAGCGGGCAGGGGTTACCCTTGAGACTGACTTGGGGACTCAGCCTCTGACTCGGTTGGCAACCTATGTTTTATCGTTGGAGCGTTCTGAGCGCGGGAAGCGACTCGAAGAACTGACCACCGCCTTGCGAGCCTCAGCCAATCGCGCGGCCGGGGTTCACCGGGGCACCTGGGGTCGGGTGGTTACGGTAGGCGACGATAGTTACTCTTCCTACGGTTCAGGAACCAAGCGGCGCCGACCGCTGGCGGTCGCCCTGGCCGTACACTACCTGGCGGAAGCCCTGGCTAGTGAGCATCATGGGTTGTGGCTCAGTCATCAAGGCGACCCCTTGTTGGTCCATCCTCAGGGTGCCACCCCGCTCGGTCGGCGACTACTCGATGGTCTAGCACTAGCCCCCGACCGCCTACTGATCGTCTCTGACGGTTGGGATAATGACCCACCGGGCGGGGCCAGTGAGGTGTTGCGGGTCTGGCGTCAGCGGCTTGATCCCCAGCAGAATACCAAGATCGTTCACCTCAACCCGGTCTACGATCCGGACACCTATCTCGTACGCCCCCTGGCACCTCACCTAAGCGGAGTCCCATCGGTGGGTATCCGAGACGGCCAGGATGCGGTGACTCTAGTTGAGATCGCTCGGTTTGTCACTGGCGAAGCGAGTTTTGATGATCTGGTCGTTTACTTGGACAGCCAAGTTGCGAGGGCGCTCGGTCGGGCGATGGAACAGGAGGAGCTATGACCAAGGATGAGGTGTTTTTGGTTGATCTATCGGGCCTATTGGCCGCTCCCGCCCAGACCTGGGGTGCAGTACGACTAGTGCCGCTGCTTAGGGAAGCGCCCGTGGGTGGTTTGCGGTTACATCCCCGCCTCTATGGACCCAACTCACTATCGATCGTCGGAGTCGGTCCTAGAAAAGCCTACATCTCCTACATACCCCACGGTCTGGTGGCGACCTGGAGTCGCGATGGTGAACCGTCGGTTACGGCAGGAACTCAGTTGCTTGCAGCCAACCAGGCGCCAACTGAACTGTTCCAGATAGCGTTTCGCAAGCGAATGGCCCGCCAACTCGCCCCTAATCAGGTGCGGTTCCTACCGCTGCACCTAGCGATGGAGGGCTTCCTGAGCCTGGGTTTTTCCGGACCCCCAACTCGCTGGCCCGAGTGGTCCCGCCGAGCGTTCCAAGACGGGTTGTCTCCCAGAATCGAACACTCCTGGTCGGGGAAGGAACTCGGCCTAGATGACGCCCTCCGGGTGTTCGAAATCCATCCTGGCCAGTGTGGTGTTGTGGTGTACTTCGGCGACGTGCTGGCGGCGGCATTCGTTGTGCCCCATGCCGACCACTACCGATTGTTGCATCCCAGTTTGGTCGAAAACTTCTTTGGTTCGGAGCTGATTCACCACGCGGCCCACGCCAACGTAGGCGATTTGGTTGCCCACTTGGACGACGATGCTGACCCAGCGACTGATCTCGCCGATCTCGGTCGTCGACTGGAGGTCGCGACCGAACAGTGGCGGGACCTCCACACGTTGATGGCTGGCGGTTTGCTTGACGTCCCATTCCACAGCGAAACGGTCTACCGCATGGGCCGGTTCACCTTGAACCGTTTCCACCCCGATTTCGATCTGACGGGGGAAAATCACATTGGTGAAGCCATCACCGACGAAACCGGGCAGCTAGCGTACCTGTCAACCTACCGCTTGTCTCTGCCGCAAACCAAGCGTTGTTATCTACTGTCGGTCCTGGCCGAAAACGATTGGCATCTTGATAACACTGCGGCGGCTTTGAACACAGACCGCAACTCCCTGGTCCGTCGCTTAGACAATGCCGGGTTTGGGTACCTACTGAAACCCGACATCCTCGCCATTGCCCGCCGCCCACTGGATTGATACTTGCCTCTCGTCGCTAGGGCAAATGTTATGTGATCGGAAATCACGAGTATGGACCATTGAGGACTGCCCAAATGGCTCGCACTACAACCTGTGGATAAGTTAGCTGACTCAGCCGGGCTATGTTGACAACGCACGCTGAGCCATGAGCTATTGAACAAGTATTGTTTTGCCACGGGCAATACGCTTTACCAGTTTCCATACGTCGAACCAGCCTTCGTCTTCATCGCTTGATCTCCACAAGGATTCGTATGCCCCCGGTATTAGTGCCGCTCGCATCGCGGCTTTGGCATCGTCATCCTCATCGAAATAGTCGGTTCGTATCCAAGTGCCCGTTATGCTGTTGTCGTTCTCAAGTTCAAGGTCGCCGTTCATCACCAACAACCGGGCATGTGTTTTCTCACATAGAAAGCCGCCACCTTCGAGCCACATTATGTCCGCTGTCAGGGCGCCGCCTACCAGCCACCAGGATTCGTTGGCCAGAAAGGCTTTGGCACGCACGTCGCCGCCAACCGAAATGCAGGTGTATTGTTCGCTGTGTATTAAGCCGGCACAAACCAGATCACCCACAACGACAAGATGGTTTTCGATATCTAGATCGCCGTTAACAGTGAGGTCTCCGAAAATGACATTGGGCTTGTTGTGTTTGACATGCGCAGGAATACTGAGCGACTTGGGATGTATGCGACCTGGTTGTATTACACTGTCGGACATCGGTGGGTCGGTCAGAAGACAACATGTCGAGGATGAAATCGATGTTAGCGAACGGTGTCCAAAAAATGGTAGATTCTGTTTCACAATAAGGGACTCGTCTACGAAATCGTGAGGGGCAGCGTGTCGGTGAGATACGCATTTGAGAGTGATGACCAAACGCAAACCACACCACAATCCAGCACCTAGCGGCTGTCGCGAGTTGTTCGATTACACGCGCCAGTTCGTCGATGTCGACCTGCTAATGAACAATGTCCCCAACGATCCGGGATATCCGGCCTATCGCCGTCGCTGGCGCGCGATACTCGGTGCCGGTATACCGCCGAACAGCGAGGCATGGAAGGCATACGAGATCTCCGAGACAAGTACCTGGATGAACGCCGACGGTGTGTCGGAGGATACCCGCTACCTTCGGACCCGGACCTTTGTGAACGCCACGGGGCTGGCAATCAATGCGGCTACTGGCGATCACGACTTGATTCCCACGAATTACGCCGCGATCGGACTGATTCGCGATGCGGAGTCGCTGGCGGACCGAGACCTTATCCGTCGACTGGTGTCGGCATTCGATGAAATAGACACGAAGCTGCTGGGTTCTTATGAAACGCAGGCGCCTCTCCTACTATTGGGCAGCCTCATCGCCAGGTACATGCTTGGGGAGCCGCCTGAGGACGTCAAGGCTTTCGTTGAACATTTGATGGAGCAGGAGCAGTACTACAACAGTAAATACCGCGAGTTTTTGTGGAGTTGCGATGCCTTCCGTGGTTATCACGCTCAATGGAAAACCGCGGTCCGACGCTACCTCCCCGAAAATGACCCACTACTTGCGCCGCTGCGGAGCAGGTTGTTGTCAGCCGAACTGTAGAACGTAAAGGGAGGGGGACGGTATACGAAGTTGAAGAACCTAGGGTTCTGATACATTTTGTCGCGTTCTTGTTCATGGTGCTGGGCGAGGTGACGGGCGTCAATCGGATACGAGATGGCCGCTTGCCACTGTGTAGCGGCAACGACCGCTACAGGATTCAGACGCCTTGGGTGTAGTCATAGCGATCGCGAATAGCCTCAAAGTCCGCCTCGTTCAGATGATGACACCATGGCTGTTGGGTTCTTGGAAAACGGAGACGGGCTGCACTCGTCCAGGCGGCAACCTCGACATGGCACGATGGCATACCCCATAGCACTTCGACAGCGGGCATGAGGTCATTGTCGGAGAAGAACAGGATCGCCGTGTCCATGTAACCAGACATGCCAAGCCGGATCATGTCAACTGCGATGGCGACGTCGATACCCTTCTCTATCGCCTTCGATACCGGGTAATCGGGCGGGTACTGGAGATTTCGCCGGATAACGTGTACCTGGTCGGAACGCTCCCACATGTCGGCCTGCCGGTCATTCGCTTGCGCGGCGCCGGGTTGACGCTCAGGGTTTGGGCGACCCCGGTAGACGCGAACCTCCAGTAGATCACTGTCCCGCTTGCGCCGAGAAGTCAGCAGTTCGCCGACTTTGAGTGGGAACACGTGTCCGTCACTGAGATCAGCGTCGAAGTTAAGAAACTGGCGTCGTGCCCACCCGTGGACGTTCTGGTAGTCCAGAAACACAACGACACGATCTGGGGCATCATCGGTCACTGTCATTTCTCCCCGAAAGAAGAATCCCCGCCAATCCCGGAGGACGGCGGGGCGGAATAGGCCCAGTTTAGCACATGAAGCTAGAACTCGGGTTTTCACTATTGTATAGACTGGGGACACCGGACCCGACCCCATGTCCCGACCCCATCACAGTGTCAGTGGGCACGGTATGATTCGACACATTTCCAGCCACTGCAAGCAAGATTGGCTTGGAGAAACGTGACAAATCATACCGTCCCCACTGACATTCTTCTAGATGACCTGACCTTCACACCGCTGATTATCCTGACCGTCGTCGCCGCCGCACTCACCGCCTGCGGCCTAGTGTTCTACAAAAACCGCGACACTGTGATGGCCTAACGAAACGCAGGGACGGTTCCGATGTTCCTGCTTGCCAACAGGTGTGTCAGAGTGGTGAATCGAGCGAAACGTCATGACTACGAGAGACACCAGACCCGTCCTGGGGTTTGGAACATGTATGTTGAGGTCATTTCGACTGACCTTCAGGTCTCCGACCTAGCCGAAGAGCTTACTGAGGCCACCCTTTTTCTTCCAGCCTTGGTTTGCCAGATAGTCCCGTAATGGTTGTTTTAGCATGGTCGAATCGATTTCCGTCTGCATGCCCTTCTGACCAGGGGTCCACGAGAACTCCTTGCGTGACGAGTTACCAGAGAAGCCAGACTTTGAAAACCCGAGCCCGACGCCGCCGCCGGGGGCCCGTCCGACGGTCATCGCGGTCGAAGTCTCCTGAGTGCGCTCGGTGTAGCTGCCATCAGAGTTCAAGGTGACGATGAAACGAAACTCTTGGACCGCTTGAGTCACCGACGTTACAGGCCAAACAGTCTGATCCTCCCACATCCAACGCCCAATGATCGAGGCGTTCTCCACGTAATAACAAAATGGCTGCCCCGGTCGGTTCAACCAAGCCACACCCGCTAGGGTTTCAGGGATACTACTTGCCATAATAATGCCTCCGTTCGCCTAGTCGTATTGTAACTCATTGCCGTGGTAAAACTCCTTGGATTACTGGTTCTTTGGCTTTCCCCCAAGACAAAACCATAAGCACCAGGGGGAGGTTTCTGGTGGTGCAAGCTCCGAACGCGCGCCAGCACTTCAATAATTGATTCTGCCTTCGCAGGAATCTGCACCATCAGAAACGTCCCCCTGGCACCACTGATGTGTTTATGCTTGTCAACTGGCATGTAAGTCGTCTGGAAACCTTGACATGGTTACCTAGCCCCCGGGTACAGTTGTCAATACGGTAAGTCATTATTAAGGATCTTTTGAACGTGAGTTGGCGCGTCAACTCACCAAACACAACAAAAAGGAGCGCTCTGGTGAAACGAATCATTACGTCACTGAGTATCATGACTGCCTTGATCCTAGGCATTTCCGGTTTGCAGGTGCTACATCACTAAGTGAGCCGTAGTAATCGACTGGGTGCGTGCCTCAGGTGGTCTCTGAGGCACGCACCCAGTGCAAAAAATCTGGGGATATCAACCGGGTTGGGGACTCGTTGCGGTTCCTGGCTGACCGACCGATCAGTGCTCGCTGCGAGGCTAATTGTCCCTGGGGTTTTCTGGGTGCTGTATAGCGTTATTTCCCTGACCAGATTTGCACGGTATCAGTCGGGGTTCGACCTCGGATTATTCGTACAGGCCGTCCAGGCTTACAGCAACGCTGATACACCAATAGTTTCGTTGAAAGCGCAGGAACCATTCAACGTCTTGGGGGATCATTTTTCACCAATGATCGCTCTCATCGCTCCGCTCTACCATCTAGCACCAAACGCACAAACGCTCCTTGTCGTACAAGCAGGCCTGTTCGCGTACTCAGTAAGTTTGGTCGGGCAGACCGCACTCGACATGCTTGGCCGACAGTATGCTGCGCCGATTGCTGCGAGCTATGGCGCTTCATGGGCTATCCTGGCGGCTGTCGTGTTCGACTTCCACGAGATCACTTTCGCTGTCCCCCTGCTGATTCTGGCGATAAACGCTGCCCGGAAAGAGCGCTGGGGCTGGCTAGCGCTGTGGTGTGTGCTGCTGTGGCTAACCAAGGAAGATTCGACCTTCCTAGTCGGCGGGATTGCTCTCATGTTGCTCGCTAGGCGGCGATTTGTCGCCGGACTGATTCTGGGTGCGAGCAGCCTCACCGCCTTTATTTTCCTAGTACGCGTTATCATCCCCCATTTCAGTTACTCAGGCACCTACACCTACCTGAGCGACATGCCAAGTGATGCCAACACTCTCGTGCACAACGCCTTAAACGCAGTCTTACAACCCGAGTTCTGGATCATCGCTAGCCTTATCCTCGGAACCTGCGCCCCAGGCCTGCGATCCGCCATCATGTTAGTCCCGATCCCGACTCTCTTGTCGCGTTTCGTCACTGATAACCCCGCATACTGGTCACCGTCATTCCATTATCAAGCCACAGTGTTCACCGCCTGTTTCCTTGCCCTCATTGCAGGATGGGCCAAGGTGATATCGAACAATCGAAACCCCCAGCGAATCCGTAAACTCTTCCTCGGTCACCTTCTTGGATTAGTCTTGGTATCTGTTTCAATCACGCAAGCCATCTGGGGCTGGCCATCATTACTTGGCACATCACCACCACCCAACAAAGTCGAATCCTTCCACCGAGTGCTCGATGCCGTGCCACCCGGCGTCGCCATAGTCGCCGACACCTACGCGATCGCACACTTAGTCGACACCAACACCGTCTACCTAGCGACACCATCCTGGACCGACTCCGTCGGTCAACCACTCAGAGCGAACTGGGTTCTTCTCGACCAAACCAGTCCAGCCCAAAACAACCCCTCAACATCCTGGG
>JAIRKB010000281.1 GCA_031260385.1 Propionibacteriaceae bacterium
TGCGATCGGCAGCGGGCGTACGTTCAATCTGGAAGCGGGTGACGCCACCGCGGGCTAGCCAGGGAATCTGCTCAGGAGTGAGGTTGCCGGTCGCGATCACCGGGAAGTGGGTCGCTCGATCGATTAGCCGATCAAGCCCTTGTTCGACCTCGCGGGCTGAACCCGCCGACATCACCGAATCGAGGCGGGGGAGGCCGGTCAGGTCTTGCCAGGCCAGATCCTGGTTGAGAGCGGCATCAATCGCCCGATCGAAGGTCCAACCCCAGAGGTCATCACCGGCTAACTCGATGCAGGCCGCCCGATCAATCCCCGAGAGGGCGTTGAGGAAACCGAAGACAAAACCATCGACCCCGGCATCGCGACAAGCGGAAACCATCCCCTTGAGCTTGGTCATTTCGGCGCCGTCGGTGATGAACCCGATCCGGGTGCGCAAGACCACCCGGAGGTGGACTGTCGAAGCGGCCCTCACCTTGGTGACCAGATCGAGGGGTGGCGTGAGGTCATCGAGGCTAGCCAAGAGCAGACGATCGGCCCCACCAGACTCGGCGCACTCTGCTTCGTACGCGCTTGTAATGGGAACTTGCAGCAGGCCGGACATGCAATAAGTCTAGTAGGCTGTGACACCTAATTGCGCGGATTCGCAACGCGATGTGGTGTCTCTGGCTGCTCATTCCCCGCGCATTAGGTGTGACTCCTACTAGTCGCTATTGGGGGTCAATAGCGGGGACGGGTTCGGGGAGGGGTTCGGGCCCGGTTTCGGGATCGACGAAGGGAACCACCGTCACTTCGACGTTCCTCCGGACCCAGACATGGCAGATGCCAGTGCCGGCGTGCGGGCTGATTCCCACCACCCGCGAGGCCAAGCCCAACTCTGCAAAGGAGCCGGAGATCAACCCGGCGTGAAGCTGACAGATAATCTCCCCGGAGGCCCCGCCGACCAGCTCCGGCACCGGGCAATCCCTGATCACGAGGTGGCGTTGCGGTTCCGCTACTGCCTCGATCGCGGTCGTTACCTCCAGTTTGTCGAGGATCCGCTCGGCGATCGTCTCCTGAGCGAAGGTCTCGAACGGGGCCGGGCGGGTCGTTAGGTACCGTCCCCACTGCACTCCGACATCGTGAATCTCGGTGTCAATCTCCGGTAACTTGGTGGCCGCCCAGCCCGCCAGCATCTGAGCGAGCAAGCGGAACCACGGCGTCTTGTGCTCCACGCGACCGGGTGCTGGGCAGGAGTAGAGGATTCGACGCCGCCCGGGCTGACCGGATTCCTCGGCCACCCGAACCACCGATCCGATCTCCACCAAGGACTCCAGATGGGTTCGTGCCGTGTTGATATGCGCCCCAATCATCTCGGCAATCTCGACGACCGACAACGGCGAATCCGCCTCCCGCAGGATCTCCAAGATCCGGGCCCGCCGCCCGCCTAGCGCCGTTTGCTCCATAAGATACCTCTTTTCCCAAGCTAACACCGCCCATCCTAACTGATCTGTTATCACCAAAGAAATTAGTTATAACTGTGTTGCGCCGAAATTCCTGGAAAGAGTTCCCGATGGCTCCGATTGAGGTTCCTAATAGTGTCCGTCTGAGACACTTTTAGGAACCAGAAAGTGTTCGTTGTAACACTATCTGGAACCAGACAGTGCGAATCGGCGACAATTGCGCTGACGCACCTGATGCGCACCATGGGACGCGCACCAGGGGATCTTTAGCCATAAGCGTGCCCAAACTGAGAGTCCTTTCGCTTATGTTTGAAGATGACGGTATTCCTGGCGATTTTAAGGTGATCTTCAGCCATCCTCG
Organism: Propionibacteriaceae bacterium; assembly: GCA_031260385.1. GTDB lineage: Bacteria > Actinomycetota > Actinomycetes > Propionibacteriales > Propionibacteriaceae > WQYJ01. The sequence continues at coordinate 1,798 of JAIRKB010000281.1, forward strand.
TCGTACGACAGAAAACGGTTGCGGTTGTGGCTAGAGATCACCTGTCCAACCATGAACAAGGACCACCAACGGTCCAACAAGAACCATATTCTCGGTTTGATTGTTGATTGGTAGCACCAGGGTGTTGTTTGGTAGCACCAGGGTTGGTAGCACCAGGGGACGTTTCTGGTGGCGCAGACAAGAACACCCTGGCTCCCAGAACCATTGAGGACCGCACCACCAGAAACGTCCCCTGGTCCCCCCTAGTCCAAGCAGATCCTAGCCTGATAAACGTGAGACCCAGTTAGAATCTGGAGAGCGGACAATGGTCGATCTGACATGCACAAGGGCGGCCCCGTTTGGGACCGCCCTTGGTGATATTGGTGGATCAGTAGTCCATGCCCATGCCATCGCCACCGGCGGGCATGGCGGGGGCCTTCTCGGGCTTGTCGGCGACAACCGCTTCGGTTAGCAGGAAGAGACCGGCAATCGAGGCGGCGTTTTGGAGGGCGGAGCGGGTGACCTTGGCGGGATCGATGATCCCGGCTTTGATCATGTCCACGTATTCACCAGTGGCCGCGTCAAGACCCTGACCAACGGGCAGGTTCGAGACGCGGTCGGCGATCACGCCACCCTCGTAGCCAGCGTTGACTGCGATCTGCTTCAGCGGGGCGCTGCAAGCGGTGATCACGATCTGGGCGCCAGTCGCCTCGTCACCTTCGAGCTTTGGCAGCTTGACGGTCTTGGCGGACTGCAGCAGGGCGACGCCACCACCGGCGACGATCCCCTCTTCAACAGCGGCCTTGGCATTGCGGACGGCATCCTCAACCCGATGCTTGCGCTCCTTGAGCTCGACCTCAGTCGCAGCGCCAACCTTGATCACGGCAACCCCGCCAGCCAACTTGGCTAGACGCTCTTGCAGTTTCTCACGGTCATAGTCGGAATCCGAGTTCTCGATCTCCTTGCGGATCTGGGCGACCCGGCCATCGATCTGAGCCTTCTCGCCGGCGCCATCAACGATCGTACATTCGTCTTTGGTCACCCGAACCGCCCGGGCCCGGCCCAGTAGGTCGAGGGTGACGGCGTCCAGCTTGAGGCCAACCTCTTCGGAGACCACTTGGCCGCCGGTCAAGATGGCAATGTCAGTGAGCATGGCCTTGCGGCGGTCGCCAAAGCCGGGGGCCTTAACGGCGACCGACTTGAAGGTGCCCTTGAGTTTGTTGACGATCAGGCCGGCGAGGGCTTCACCTTCGACATCTTCGGCGATGACCAGCAGGGACTTGCCGGATTGTACGACCTTCTCGAGGACGGGTAGGAGGTCTTTGAGGGAGGCGATCTTGGAGTTGGCGATTAGGATGTAGGGATCGTCGAGGACGGCTTCCATACGCTCGGCATCGGTGACAAAGTAAGCCGAAACATAACCCTTGTCGAAGCGCATACCCTCGGTTAGTTCGAGTTCGAGCCCGAAGGTGTTGGACTCCTCAACGGTGATGACGCCTTCCTT
>JAIRKB010000307.1 GCA_031260385.1 Propionibacteriaceae bacterium
TCCCTCCTATCCCTCCCCTCCCCACCCCCCGTCTCCCTCCTATCCCTCCCTCCCCACCCCCCCTAAACCCCGCGAGTGGTTAGTTACGGTACGATTCCCCCGTTGCTGACGTACCGTAACTAGCCACTCGCGTAGGTGTGGGGCTGGTCGGGAGGAGAGGGACGCCGGGCTGGGGGAGAGGGTAGGCTTGGAAGGTGGACTTTAGATTGCGGCCGCCGGCGGTCGCTGGCATGTTCTACCCGTCCGATCCGGCGCGGTTGCGGGGGGTGGTTGAGGACTACTTGGCCTCGGCGGGCGCCGGAACGGTCATTGGTCAGGTGGCGAGCGAGCCGCGGGGGCGGTTGCGGGCGGTGATCGTGCCCCACGCTGGTCTGGTCTACTCGGGCGCAACTGCCGCTTTGGCTTATCAGCAACTGGCGAGCCAAGCCGATGAGATTCGCCATATCGTCATGATTGGCCCGGCCCACCGGGTGGGGACTCCGGCGATCGCGCTCCCAGGAGTCGACCGTTTTGCCACTCCAATCGGCGAGGTGGCGATCTGGGCGGAGGGGGTCGAGATCGCTCTCACCCAACCCCAAGTCGTCGAAGCTCCCGTCGTACATGCTGACGAACACTCCCTCGAAGTCCAACTTCCCTTCACCATCAAGCTCTTCCCCGAAGCCGATATCCTGCCGCTGGCCGTCGGCTGGGTGGAGCCGGAGGCGGTCGCCCGGGTGATTGAAACCCTCTGGGATCACCCCGGGACGGTCTTTATCATCTCCTCCGACCTCTCCCACTTCCTAACCTACGAGGCAGCCCGGCGTCTCGACCAGGACACCGTCGACCAAATCCTCCGCCTCGACGCCGCCATCGACCCCGATCGAGCCTGCGGAGCGAAGGGGGTGTCCGCGATCTGTCTAGTCAGCGCCAACCACGGTCTCACCCCCCAACTATTTGGACTATGCAACTCAGGCGATACCGCCGGTGACAAGGCCCGGGTCGTCGGCTACACCGCGATCGGCTTCTACGAAACGGAGTGATCATGACTAATCTCCCCCCGACACCCGGGACATCCGGGGACGGTTCGTCTGTGTCCCAGGAGGTGCCCACCGATCTCACCCCCGCTCGTGGTGCCACCCTGGTCGCCTTGGCCCGCCAAACGATCAGCGCTGCTCTGACCCCCGCCAAGGTCGCCCCACCGGATAAGCCCGATGAGGACTGGCTCCAAACCCCCGGCGCCAGTTTCGTCACCCTGCACATCGCCGAGCAGCTCCGGGGTTGCATCGGTTCTCTGATTGCCCACCGTCCCCTAGGAAACGACGTGCGCTCCAATGCCCGCGCCGCCGCTTTCGCCGACCCCCGCTTCCCGCCGGTCACCGCCGCCGAGCTCGCCGCGATCACCATCGAGGTCTCGGTCCTGTCGGCACCCATACCCCTCACCTTCACCAGCCGAGCGGACGCGCTAGCCAATCTGAGACCCGGAGTCGACGGCGTGATCCTCACCGCCCGCGGCCAGCGCGCGACCTTCCTCCCCCAGGTCTGGGAGGAGCTACCCGACCCGGAGGTCTTCATCGCCCACCTGATGCGCAAGGCCGGGCTGCCCGCCACCTTCTGGGACGACTCCGTACGCCTAGAGCGCTACACCGTTACCGCCTTCGAAGAACCCAACGACCCTAGTCAAGCCGACTAACATCCAGGTGTGGGCGATGAGAGCGAACTATTGGCATCCGCTAGACGACGGTCGGCTGCAATGTGATCTCTGCCCCCGCCACTGCCGCCTGCGGCCCGGTCAGCGCGGCTTTTGTTTCGTACGCGAAAACCAGGACGGCCAACTGGTGGCGACGACCTATGGGCGGTCCTCTGGTTTCGCGCTCGACCCGATTGAGAAGAAACCGCTCTACCATGTCGCCCCTGGAAGCGCGGTCTTTTCCTTTGGTACGGCGGGATGCAACCTAGCGTGCAAGTTCTGCCAGAACTGGTCGATCTCGACCGCCCGGAGTGTTGACCGGCTCCAGGCGGTGGCGAGCCCGGCCGAGATCGCGGCGAGTGCGGCGCGACAGGGGGCGAGCGGGGTCGCCTATACCTACAACGACCCGGTGATCTTCGCCGAGTATGCCATCGACACGGCGCTGGCTTGCCGGGAACGCGGCCTGCTGAACATCGCCGTGACGGCCGGTTTTGTCGACTCAGCACCGCGCGCTGATTTCTTCGCGGTGATGGATGCCGCCAATGTTGATCTGAAGAGCTTTAACCCCGATTTCTATCGGCGTACGGTTGGTGGGCGACTAGAGGTGGTGCTAGACACCTTGCGCTATGTCGCCCAGGAGACCGACTGTTGGCTGGAGGTGACGACCCTGCTGATTCCTGGTCTCAACGATTCCGATGGCGAGATTGGGGCCTTGACGAGTTGGGTGGCCGGCGAACTGGGGGTCGATGTGCCGATCCATTTTTCGGCATTCCACCCGGCCAATCGGATGCGCGATCTGCCAGTGACTCAAGCGGCGACGGTGAAGCGGGCCCGCCAGATCGGCCTGGCTAATGGTCTGCGCTATGTCTATACCGGGAATGTGGTTGACCTCAAAGGCTCGACGACCAGTTGTCCGGCTTGCGGTGAGGCGGTAGTCGAGCGCCAGGGTTATCGGATTATCAAGCGCCTGGTGGACAGTGGTGGCTGCTGCCATTATTGTGGAACCATACTGGCGGGACGCTGGGCGGAGCCAACCCCTCTCTGATAGCGCTGTCAAGCGTGGGATTTGGGTGCCGATAGACCATTGCGCAAAAATTTCCGCGCTAGAAGACAGCGATGTCATGGTAGAGTATCCCCCAGGGGAGCGACATTCATTGTGGCGAACCACCAAACCCCGAGACGAGGAGCAGACCATGACGCCCGGAAAAGCCGGGGAGCGCCGCGCCACGATGCGCGATGTTGCGGCGCGCGCCGGGGTCGGGCTGAAGACAGTGTCCC
>JAIRKB010000308.1 GCA_031260385.1 Propionibacteriaceae bacterium
AAGCCAGTCGCCCAGGATATTGCTTACATTGAGGACACCTGCTTAGGGATAGATGGCGCCACGATCTACAACTTTAAGACTCGTTTTCTGCGTCGGCTCGACGACTACGTGACCGAATACTACAACTTGTCATTGCTCCTGGGATCTGGTTTGTCAGGCGAAGCAAAAATGTGGGCAAATACCGAAAAGGCGCTGGGAGCTTTCCAATCGGATCTCGACGGTGTCATCAACAGCATACGCCAGGAAGAACAGTTGCTAAGCGACAGCTTAGCCACGTCGAACCAAATTGACCTTACTTCGCTCAATCTTGACAATCAGTTACACGGGGAAGATGAAGACGGGAACACCCTAAACTTCGGCACTGCCGCCGCTTTCGCTGGCATAGACTGGAATTCCACCGTGCTCAACGACATCATGACTCACGCTTTGCCTAACATTGAGAACTACCTAACTCAGGCCTCTCAGTCTCTTAAACAGTCAAACAGCCAGAGCGTCTGGCTACGGGATTATCGGCTGGGTATAGACGCCAGCGGTTGCTGGAGCCAGTGGAACATCATCAACTCAAAACTTGGGGAACTGGTACGCGATTTGGCTTGGGAGTGTGAGACAGCAGTTGAACTTCTGCGTAGGGCATCCGCCGCCATCACCGACGAAACTATTGCTTCGGCGCAAGCCTTGGCGGATTTCGCTGATCAGATATCTGGCGGCTATGTGGAACCCCGACCGCGCACAGGCTGGGGAAACTTCCGTGTCGACAGCCAAGGATACTAGGACTATTTGGGGCGATGATGAAAAGAATGTGTCAAGTGACTAGTGCTCTAGTGCTTTGTCTGGTGGTGTTTGTTGGCATTTCGCCCGCCGCAGGGGCGGATGCTGAGATAACCTCACAGCCATATCAAGGCACTATTTGGTTTGAGCCGGTGGAAACCTTCCCCGGTGGTGGCCAGGGTGTGACCATTGTCATGATTGGAACCACGCCGGACATTAGCGATGCCAAAGAGTTGGCTCCTCTAGATGGTTCAGCGGTGCCGATAGAGCACTTCTCCCGGTGTTGGTTTTCAAACTGGAGTTTGATATCGGACTCCACTAACGCGGTGTCTGCCTTACTGGGCCCAGACTGGGGCTGGGCGCGGGATGTAAATCTAATTTCTGGCGGGAGAGATCCAGACTCGGCTCTCCGTTGTGATCGGGCGTACAACACTCTTTCCTACGCGATCCACAGGGCGATCAACTTGAAAGCGGATATCATCTTGGTTAGTCATCCTGGGGGAGGTGACCCGGATCAGGCGTTCGGATATGCGGTTGCACGGGCGGCCTTGTTGGGAGTTCCGATCGTGATCGCGGCTAGTGATCTTGGTTCCACTGACTTCAACGCTTTCGCCGCCGTGAACGGGGTCATCGCAGTCGGGGGAGCCACTCTCGACGGAAAGGCGGCATCGTGGTCACCGCGCGGACACGGTATGACCTTGGTCGCGCCAGGAACCATCAACGGTCGCAATGCCAGTTTTGAAACTGCGCTTGATGTATCGAGTACAAGCACGGCTGCCGCGATGGTTGCCGGTCTCCTTGCTCGGGGGTTGCAGGCCTGGCCGGAGGCAAGCGGCAACCAGTTGGTTGCTTCGATGATCGCCACCGCGTCTGGCAGCGGGGTTTGGACGCCTGACATGGGGTGGGGAATGATCAACCCTGGGCCATTCTTCGCCAACGATCCGTCCCAATACCCCGACGTCAATCCTTTGCTCAGCAAGATGGCTGGTGACCCTGCCGACTCGGTGTTAACAAAGCGGATGCTGAAGGACTATGCTTCGGCCCGCGCCCTGCCGGAACCCTGGATCGTGCCGTATGGAGATTACCAGTACACCGCTAAATACGAGGCGACCAAAGCGGCTTTAGCTGAACAGACAAGAGTCGCCCAAATTGAAAGTGTTTGGGGGCTAATCGTCCTGATCAGCCTCCCGATCGTACTGGCTGGTTTGATCATTATCTTGGTGGGGTGGGGTATGCGGGAGCAACCTGGACCAGTGAAGCGCCGTCCAGGTTCCACCTAAAAACCGGAGGAGCTGGTGTGGTCCCAGAGGTGGAGGGACAAGGGGAAGATATTGGATTCGAGCATGTAGAGCACTAGCCCCCAGAAGGAGCCGACGGAGACGGTGGCGTGGCTGACCTTGCCGAGTTCGGCCCGAAGTCCGGCACTCGTCTCCGCGAGCAGGGTAGTGAAGGAGCCTTCGAAGTCGGGGATCCTGGACTTGAGGCGGTGCACCTCGGTCAGGAAGGTCATGTAGCAGCGGTGGAACTCGCCGATATTCTCGTTGACCCACATCAGGTTGAACAAGGAGACCGCGCGCTTGCCCTCGGTCGTGATCAGGCGGATCGCGCCTTTGGGATCCTCGACAAAGTGCCCGAGTCGGCACTTGCCGAAGACTAGTCCTTTAACGTCCCCGATGCTGACCTCGATCTGATCCTCGGGGGTTTCGACCATCCAAAAGTCAAACTTCGGATAGGGCTCGAGATAACCAAAGAGGTGAAACTTCCTGTCGTCACGCAGCTCATTCACGACGCTGGGTTTCGTCACCACATACCCGGCCTTCATTAGAGCCTCGATGTTGATCACAATTCACCTACTCATCCCCAGAAACTGTCCCGTGCCTACCCCAAGCACCGGGCTTATTCTAGCTGCCTGATCCGGCGATAGTCGAGTGGGATTTCCAACCTCCTGGCAACGGCGATCAGACCGGCTTCCCTGGGCAGCCGCAGCTATTACCAATGTATAGGGTATGGGGGCAAAGTGTCACGATGGGGCCGTGCTTAGGCCTAGTCAGCGCGCTCGCCACAATCGAGACCGCCTTCTCGGCCATGAGACTACGCGGCTGGACGACAGTGGTCAGGTTGAGTAGGCGCGAGCTCGCCGAGTTGAGGCCATCGTACGCTGTCACAGCGACATCATTGGGCACGCATAGCCCGGCGGAATAGAAGGTCTCGATCAGGCCGAAGGCCATCGCATCCGAACCACAGACCACCACATCCGGCAGCGACGAAGACGCGAGCAGGAACTTGGCGGCTTCCCGACCACCATCCTCTCCAAGGGTGGTGGTCAGCCGACGATTGGTCGGCAGGTTGATCTTGGCCTGGGCGAGGGCGCGCAGCCACCCGGCGCGACGGTCACGGGAGGCCACCGAAACCTTCGGCCCGGAGACGATTGCCACATCGCGATACTGGTGAGACAAGACGTGCTTCATAATCTCGAAGCCAGCCGCTTCGTCGTCGATCCCCACAAAGTTGGCGGCTAAACCGGGGAAACGGCGGGAGATTTGAACGAAAGGGATTCGGGCTTGCTTCATCAGTCGGAAGATCGTCGCGTCCCCGACTTGGGCGGCGGTGAGGATCATCGCCTCCACCTCGTGATCGAGTAGGGAAACCACCGCCCGTTTGATCGACTTCGGGTCATCGTTAGTATGGGTAGAGAAGACCTCGAACCCCCAGCGCCGCGCCACCTCGGCGACCAGTCGGGCCAGGTCGGCGTAAAACGGGTTCTGGATATCGCCCAAGACAAGCCCGATGGCGGCGATGGTGGTACGGGCGCGAGCGTGCACCTCGTCAGGCGAGATCAACTCGACCTTGGCCGCTTCTTCGAGGATCCGACGTCGGGTCTGCTCCGAGACCCCGGGCCGACCGTTCAGAGCATAGGAAACCGAGGCTGCTGACACCCCGACCAGCCGCGCCAACTGGGCGGCTGAGGTTCGTCCCCGTTGTCCTGCTCGACGCTTCATCGTACCCTTACCTCACTAGATGGTCCCCACCGAGGCTAGATATTGAGTGCACTCTTAAGCAACGATAAGTCGATTAGCCAGCGGCGAAGTAGTCCGTAATCAGGTGTTTTTGCTTGTCAAATGAGATTTGCTTGAGCGGACATTCTACCCAACTCTGTGAACTGCATCAAGGGAATGGCTTGGCTGAGACTTAAGGGACGCCGCGGGAAGTGCCCCCCTCCCCGCGGCGTCAAGTCCATAGTTCGGGGCTAGGTGGAATAATAGCGCGCCAAATCAAGAGGAGTTTCGGGGCTCTAGGCCGGCGCATCGCGCCTAGGAGCCATATCCTGAGGGTTGTCCAGCATAGGGGGTGGGGTCAACGATGAGCCCATCCATCCACATCATGTAGTGGACATGGCAGCCGGTCGAGTGTCCAGTCGTACCAACCATCGCTACTCGCTCACCCTGCAGAACGGCGGTGCCCGGCTTAACAACGGCACCCGACAGGTGGCTAAAGGAGACGACGACATGGTGATCCTTGATCATCCCGAGATCGATGACGAGGCGGTTGCCGTGGGAGTCGGTCCAGTAGTAGTCGAG
>JAIRKB010000076.1 GCA_031260385.1 Propionibacteriaceae bacterium
GGAGCCGGCGACCACCGCGAGGGAGCGGGAGCGGACACCGACCATCGCCTGAGCGAGGGAGTTAACGACGTAGCCGAGTTGGTCGGCGGCTTCGAGAACCCTTGAGCGAGTTTCGGCCCGCACAGCGGTCGTGCCGGAGAAAACTCGGGATGCGGTTGCGGGGGAAACACCCGCCTGACGAGCCACATCGCGCAGATTGACTCGGTCGAAGGGGGCGGGGCCTCGGGCCCCTCTCCGCGTTGCCGGGGGGACAAGTTGGTACATGCCTTCATTCTATGTTGAATCAGGAATCACGTTTCAAGTGGCAATTCCTGCTGTCGGGATAAATCGATAACAAATATGCCAAAAATGAGCGTGAAACACTGGTTCAAAAAAGTATGGAAACTTTTGGCAATCATAAGGTTGAGGGACATTGGTCCCAAGGCCTCGACAACCCATTTGTTACCTTTTGGCTATCCGGAAGGAGTTATCTATGACAGGATAGGCACCAGGGAATCAGCATTGGGTTCCGGGGGTGCTAGGGAAGGCAAACGATATGGCAGCCAATGTGGCGACGGACACGACCGTCACGACCGATACGGCCGCGGTTGTGGCCCGTTATCAGGGCTTGGTCTACTCGATTTGCCTGACTCATACGCGCTCGCGCAGTGATGCAGACGACGCCTTTCAAGAGGTCTTCATGACTTACCACCGCAAACAACCGGTGTGTTCGGATGAAGAGCATCTCAAGGCGTGGCTCATCAACACCACCTTGACCACCACCCGCCGCGTTGCCGGCTCTGCTTGGTATAAACGGGTGGTGCTGTTGGGCATGGCGGAAGACGAAGCCGGTTTCTTCCGCTCAGGAGTTGAGGAGTACGACACACTCTTCCACGCCCTGATGAATCTGCCAGAGATTTATCGTACGGTCATCCACCTGTTCTATGTCGAGGATCTGCCGATCGGGCGGATCGCGGTCGTGCTTCGCATTGAGCCAGGCGCGGTGAAGATGCGGCTGGCGCGTGGCCGTTTGATGCTACGCGAAGCCCTACACAAGGAGGATTACGGTGTCTGAAAAAGACGATTATCTGGCGGGTTTCCAGGGGCTACGCTCCCAAATGACACCGTCACCGGAACTACTGGCCCGCCTAGAAGCCGCCCTGGAGGGGCGGGAGGTGGCGCCAACAGCCACGACCCCCACTGACTCTCGCCCCAGCAAGAAAGCTGAGCGGGGAAAGGGACGTAAAGCCGAGCCCACCCCTGCGCCCGACCCCGAAGTCACTCCAGAAGCTACCCCGGCGATCGTTGTCGGCGAGGTGGACGAGCCGATCGACTCCGCCGATCAGGCGAGCGAGGTGGTCGTCACACCAGCAACCGACGAACCCACGCCGGACCCAGAGCCGCCCACCGCCCTGTCCGAGCCCCACCCGGCGCCGACCCCAAAGACCGACACCCAGCCGCTCGCCAAGCCAGCTTACAAACGCCCTCGCTATCAGCGAATCAAGTCGCGCGGGCTTCGCTGGGGGATTGGGATCGGGGGCCTCGTCTCGGCCCTCCTGGCAGCGGTAATGATCCTGCCCCAGTTCGTCGCTTCCCCTGGCCAGACCTCAACCTGGCCGCAGTGGCCCGATCCGACGGTGATCAAGGACCGCCCAGGGACCACTAATCCTCAGGGCGGGCAATACAACCTCGCTGACTACGAGGCGATTTACCGCGCGCTAGCCGCCACCGGAACTAAAGACGTCTTGGCCACGGATGGGGAGCCGGCTCCAATGCCAGAAGGTGATACCAGCTCGCGGCCAGCCCCGACCGCACCAGGAGCCGGCGATTCCAAGGATGACTCCGGCAATTTCTCGGGGACGAACACCCAGGTCGCGGGCATTGACGAAGGGGACATCGTGAAGACCGATGGATCCTACCTCTACATCGCCAAGGGTCGCTCGGTGGCAATCGTTACCGCTGAGGGTGCCAACTCCCGTCAGTTGTCCACGATCGACACCTCCGGGTTGGCTTCCGCTGACGAATTGCTAGTCGGCCCGGTCGCCGATCTGATGATCAATGGCTCGACCCTAGTGGTTCTGCTACACGGGTTTGAGGCCGATCTCGACGGCTGGTCTCGGGCTTCCGGAACCTGGTTCTCCGCTGAGGCGACCACCCTCAAGGCCGCCCTCTACGATATTTCGAACCCCGAAAAACCGCGCTACCTGTCGATGATCACCCAGTCAGGCTCCTATCTGAGCTCCCGGCTCAGTGATGGGGTGTTGTATCTGGTCTCGACCTACTGGGTCTGGGAGGCGTCCGTTGATCCGAGTGATCCGACGACTTACGTCCCGACGGTTGATTGTGGCAATGGTCCGGTGGCGGTCAGCCCGCGCGATGTCAAGATCCTGCCCGGGGTGGACCAGCCTAGCTACACGGTCGTAACGGCGATCGATGTTGACTCCCGCGATCTGCTCTCTGAGCAGGCGATCCTCGGTCGGACCGACACGGTCTACATGAGCCCGGACAACCTCTACCTGGCGACCAACCAGTGGAATTGGGCCGTACCTCTCGACGACAGTCCGCGACCACGGGTTCCCGGCTTCGAAGGTGAGTACGATGGTTCGCGTACGGATATTGTACGGATTGGTCTCAATGACGGCGCCTTGGCGATTGAAGCCACCGGCTCAGTCGCGGGCTTCCCGCGCGACCAATTCGCCCTCGACGAACTGGATGGTAACCTGCGCATGGTGACCACCTGGCAGGACACCACCTTGGATTGGTGGGCGCCAATCGCCGCCTTGTGGGTGCTCGATGCGGATCTTAACCTGATCGGGTCCCTGCCGCGCTTGGCGGA
>JAIRKB010000139.1 GCA_031260385.1 Propionibacteriaceae bacterium
AGAATCAGTCACCACGAAGGTGCTTTTTGGTTGTTTCTTCACAACTCAATCTTGAAGCACCTTCGCCCACTCCACCCGGATACACCCCACGACACGACCCCGCTCAAATCCGAAGCGCCAGTAAAGGGCGTAGTCCTAGAGAGCCGCGGACAAGCTTAAGACCGCGGGGTCTGGGGTGGCGGTCTCCACCCCAGCAGACTAACCGAAACCCGAAAACATGAACCCAAACCGAGTAAACCCGAGATCAGTGTGCAGGTTGGTTACTCCGAAAACTGTTCGGCAACAATCAAACCGAGGATACGGTTCTTGTTGGCCTGTTGGTGGTCCTTGGTCATGGTGATCTTTAGCCACAACCGCAACCATTTCCTGTCGTACGACGAGAATGGCTGAAGATCACCCAAAAACCGCAGGCAAAACCGTCATCTTTAGACATAAGCGAACGGCCTCCCATTTTGGGCACGGAAATGGCTAAAGATGACCGTCGCCTCACCTGATTTCGCGTACGGCTGGGGTGGAGACCGCCACCCCAGACCCCGCGGTTCCTATGGTTATTCGCGGCTTTCTAAGTACGCAGGTGAACCACAAGCGTTTTCCGGGGATTTTCGGCCTGAAAGGGTTGAGGGTGGGCTTAGGTGGATACCAGTTCGGTTGATTCACTTGTTTGCTATGCCTGACCAGAGCCCGATTACCTGTTAGCGTGCAGGGTTAGGCCGCGTCATACGGCCTAACCCTGCACGCTAACTTGGAATAGCGGTCTACGGGTAGGATTCGCCTCAGAGGAGGAGACCTTATGGCTAAAAGAGACTTCTTGGACACCAATGACTTCACAAAGACGGACATCCTGGACCTGATCGAGTTGTCACTGGCCCTTAAACGGGCGACTAAGGTCGGTTACTACCCACCCATACTAAAGCACAAGACTCTGGGGATGATCTTCCAGCAGGTCTCAACCCGAACCCGGATCTCTTTCGAAACCGCGATGACCGATCTTGGTGGCCATGCCCAGTTCTACGCCCCGGGCACGATCCAACTAGGGGGACATGAGTCGATTGAGGACTCGGCGCGGGTGATGGGCTCTCTAGTTGACATCCTGATGGCCCGGGTTGACCGCCATACCGATCTGGTGACGCTGGCTCAGCACTCAGCCGCCCCGGTGATCAACGGGATGTCGGACTACAATCACCCCACCCAGGAACTCGGCGACCTGCTGACGATGGTCGAAAACCGGCCCGCTGGCAAGCGCCTTGAGGACTGCAAACTGGTCTTTGTTGGCGATGCCACCCAGGTCTGTGTCTCCGAGATGTTCATTGCCTCGAAGATGGGAATGGAGTTTGTCCAATATGGCCCCAAGGATTACCACATCAAAAGCAGCCTGCTAGCGATCGGCGAGCAGAACTGCGCGATCTCCGGTGGCAAGGTCTCGATGACTGAAGACCGTCAAGCCGCTCTTGAGGGGGCCGACTTCGTCTACACCGATGTCTGGTATGGCCTCTATGATGCGGAGCTCTCCCTCGAAGAACGAATGGCGATCTTTTACCCCACCTATCAGGTCACCCCCGAACTGATGGCCTTGGCGGCCCCGGGAGCGATGTTCCTGCACTGTTTGCCCGCCGCCCGAGGGGAAGAGGTCGTTGATGAGGTGATGGACGCCGCCTACTCACTTTGTTGGTCTCAAGCCGAGAATCGCAAACACGCTATCCGGGCTCTCCTGGCAAAGCTTTGCCCCGTACCAAACCTGGATGACGCCACACGCGGTGAGGTAAAAGCCGACATCAACGCGATATTAGCTAGGCTAGGCCTAAGTTGTTGACTAGCGGTTGCTAGCGAGCGAGGTAGCAACCAAGACTTAATAGAGGGGAACTTTAGTGGAAAGAAAGACCAAGAAATTTCGGTTAATTGAAGCGATCTTGTCGCTGATTTGCGTGGTATTCGTCGTTGAGGCGGCGGCGCCGGCGGCGGCGATCGGGAACACTCAATACTTCTGGTGGATCTTCTTGATCATTGCCTTCCTCCTGCCGTACGGCATGGTGGTTTCCGAACTGGGGACGACCTATGAGGATGAGGGCGGGTTGTACGACTGGGTCAAGCGAGCCTTCGGTAATAAGTGGGGATCACGGGTCGCCTTCTATTACTGGGTCAACTTCCCGCTGTGGATGGCGGCCCTCGGGGTGATGTTCCCGACCTTCATCAATATCGTCTTTGGCGTTGAACTAGGCTTCGTCACCTCCACGGTGATCGCCTTGGCTTTCATTTGGCTTTGCACCCTCGCCTCCTTCTCGCGGGGTTCCGATGCCAAGTGGATCCTCAACCTAGCCGCTATCATCAAAGCCCTCGTCGCCTTGTCCCTGTTCGGGATTGGGATCTGGTTTGTGACCCAAAATGGTTTCGCCAATCAGGCGACCAGTGTTCGGGATTATTTCCCCGATCTCACCGATTTGCAGTCCCTGACCTTCCTGTCGATCATTCTGTTCAACTTCATGGGCTTTGAGGTCCTTGCGGCCTTCACTAAAGACATGCGCAATCCCCGCCGCGAGATCCCCAAGGCGATCGTCTTCGGTGGTTTGGCGATTGCTGTCATCTATCTGATGTCCGCTTTCGGGATCGGCGCCGCCGTGCCGGTGGGTGAGCTCAGCCTAGACTCTGGCATTGTCGACGCCCTGCTCATCATGTTGAGTAATGGCTCTATCCTGATCCCAATCATCGCCGTAGCGGTGTTGCTGACCTTCTTCGGTAATATCATCTCCTGGTCGTATGGCATCAACTACGTGACCAGCTACGCCGCCAAAGACGGCAATATGCCGCGGGTCTTCGCGATCGAGTCCAAGAAGACCGGGATGCCGATTGGCGCCTCGCTGACTAATGCCGTGGTGGCGAGCATTCTGGTGATCATCATCCCGCTGTTTGAGTCCTTTGTCGCCGACGGTGGTTATTTCTGGGTCTTCTTCGCGGTTTCGATCGTCTTCCTGCTGATCGCCTACATCCCAATGTTCCCAGCCTTCCTCAAACTGCGCCGGACCGATGCGGAGGCCCCCAGGCCCTTTAGCGTTCCGGGTAAGAAGGTCATGCTGCGGATCACGGCGATTGTGCCGGCTGTCTTGCTGGTCTTGGGCATCATCGCTTCGGTCGTGCCTTTGCCATCGCCCTACTTTGATGCTGACGACTGGGCTGGCGAGCTCGAATACAAGATCCCAATGCTGGTGGCTTTCATCGGCATTTTGATTGTCTGCGAGATCACCCGAGTCATCGTCTCTCGTCGTACGAAAAGCGATGACGGGGCCGTGGTCGCCGAGGTCGAAGCTGAGGTGAGCGCATGAAAACCATCCTGGAAGCGCAGTCAACCCCGCGCCAAGACGGCTTTTGGATGCCGGGGGAGTACGAACCGCAGACGCGGATCTGGATGCTCTGGCCTAACCGTCCCGATAACTGGCGCAATGGCGCTAAGCCCGCTCAACAAGCCTTCGCCGAGATCGCCCGGGCGATTGCCCAATTTGAACCGGTGATCATCGGCGCCAAGCCGGTCGACTATGCGGCGGCGCGCTACCTGCTTGGGGATGAAGACAATATCAAGGTCATCGAAATGGAGGCCGACGATTCCTGGATTCGCGACTGTGGGCCAACCTTTGTCATTAACGCCACTGGCGCTGTGCGGGCCGTCCACTGGCATTTCAATGCCTGGGGTGGCCTGGTTGATGGGTTGTACTTCCCTTGGGATAAGGATGCCCTGGTGGGGGTCAAGGTCGCTGACCTCGCCGATGTCGATCGCTATCGTCCCGAGTCCTTCATTCTGGAGGGCGGTTCGATTCACGCCGATGGCGAAGGCACTCTGCTGACCACCGAGATGTGTCTACTCTCCGAGGGTCGAAACCCTGATCTCACCAGAGCGGAGATCGAAGGCTATCTCAGTGAGTATCTTGGGATTGACAAGGTGATATGGATCAAGGATGGCATCGATCCCGAGGAGACTAATGGCCATGTTGATGATGTCGCTTGCTTCGTCGCCCCCGGCGAGGTGGCCTGTATCTGGACCGAAGACCCCGACCATCCTTTCTACGAGGTCAGCCAACAGACGTACGCCCAGCTCAGCGAAACCACCGATGCGAGAGGTCGCTTGTTGAAGGTCCATAAGCTCTGTGTCACCAAAGAACCGATCTATATGACCGCTGAACAGGTTGAGGCGATCGACTTGGTGGAAGGTACGATCCCACGCACCACTGAAGACCCTTGCATCACCTCCTACATGAACTTCCTGATCGTTAACGGTGGGGTGATCGTCCCGCAATACGACGACCCCCACGATTCTCTAGCCCTCGATCAGATCCAAGCAATGTTCCCCAATCGGAAGATTGTCGGCGTTCAATCCCGCGAGGTAGTTTTCGGCGGCGGCAACATCCACTGCATCACCCAGCAACAACCCGCTCCCCGCTAGGACCGGAGCACTCCTAGTGATCTGCTAGACTAGTCCAGCGCTTCGCGCGATGGCCCCGTCGTCTAGCGGCCTAGGACGCCGCCCTCTCACGGCGGTAGCGAGGGTTCGAATCCCTTCGGGGCTGCAAAATGACTTAAGGTCAGGCATTGCCTGGCCTTAAGTCATTTTTTTAGTT
>JAIRKB010000156.1 GCA_031260385.1 Propionibacteriaceae bacterium
GGCGGCCGGCACGGCTTTCATCACCGCTTGGCGGAACTTGGTGACCACCAGGATGGTGATGATGATGCCCTCCCAAACGATCAAGCCCATCGCCTGGGACCACTCCATCATCGGCGCGATCGAGTAGGCCACTAGGGCATTGATGCCAAGACCGGCTGCCAGGGCCACTGGGAAGCGACCGATCAGACCCATCAGGATTGTCATCACCCCGGCGACAACGGCGGTCGCTGCAGCGACCATGCCCATGGTGATTCCGATATTGACCTCGTTAGGCATCAATCCGGAGATCAACTTACCGTTGATATCGGTCGAGGTGCCGAGGATGATTGGATTCAAGGCGATGATATAGGCCATCGCAAAGAAGGTGACCAGCCCGCCACGAACTTCGCGGGTGATAGTCGAACCCCGAGCCGAGATTCTGAAGAAACGATTGAGTCCTTGAGGACCACCTTGAGTGGGCGGCGCTGGGATGGCGCTACGCGGAGACTTTTGAACCATGGCCATAGACTAGTGCTAATCTGAGAGGATGAGCCAGTCCATCCAGCAGAAATCCAAGGATCATCCCCTGCTTCAGCAAGCCTCGGTCAAACCGCTCGATGCTTCTGGCTTTACGGCCTCCATCGTCGGGATGGTGGTCTTCGGAATCGGGGCATTGATCTTGTGGGCGACCGAGTTCCGTCATGACTGGATGTTGATCCTGACGACTGGCACGGGGATTGGTTTGATTCTGGTGGCAGTCACCGCCGGCCATCGTTATCGGCGTACCTTACGAGCCAATCGTGACAACCCGGTGGGCGCGACACCAGCGGAAGTCTTAGTCGAAGACTGAGCGCGGCCCAACTGACTGATCGGATGAGTCATCCCACAATAAGGCGGGTAGTTCGACGCCGCGCCGATCCTCCACCACATCGGAATGGGCCCCACAACCATGGTCAACCCCGACCACCCGACCGTCCGCGCTGGAATACTCGTTGGCGCAGACCCCGAAGGCGGCGCCCATCTCTCCGCGGAGCCGAATCAGATAACCGCAACTCGAACAAGGCGCTGGTGCCAGCTTGGCTTCTGGGGAATCGCCACCCAAGCTCGTTGACCAGCGTTCACCGGCCTCATCCCGGCCCTCCCGGCTGAGCACCCGCGCCCGACCGAGTCCAAGCTCGCGGACGACCGTACGAATCTCGACCGCCTCTTCGGGCGTCTTAGGATCGGCGCCCGCCGAATAACCCGGCACCAAGCGGGGATCCTCGGGCGGGGTGGCCATCAGGATTCCGGGGCCAACATCACCAGCGATGATCCGTTCCGACCAGGGCACCCAACGCGGCGCCAGCAAGGCTTGCTCGCCGGGCAGCAAGACAACATCGTTCACCGTCGCCGTTCGTGCCCGGGGTGCCCGCGATAGGGTGACCGCCCAATGCCAACCCTTATAGCCAGGATGCAGACAATCAAAAGCGTGGGTGACAACGCGTTCCGCTTCTGCGACTACGCCAAGATAGTCACCAATCCGATTTTCACCGGCTTCTTGGGCGGCGGCTTCGCGGGCAATATCAACTGCTCCGGCGCCAACAGCATCAACCTTGTCTGGCATAACACCTATAGTTCCAGTTCGGCGGCAAATCCCCGCAACATCAGAGCAACCTTCTCTGACAGCTTAGGATCGGGATAACGCCCGCGGCGATAGCCGTTGCCGATTGAATCGAGTAGCTTGATGAGGTCTTCCGTAATCACCGTCAACTGCTCAGTGGATTTGCGCTGCGCTTTCGACAGCGATTCGGGGACTTCCAGCACCACCAAGGAGAGAGCCTGCTCCCCCTTGCGCCCATCAGCCACCCCGAACTCCACACGTTGACCAGGTTTTAGGGTCGCCACGCCAGCGGGCAGCGCTGATGCCCGGACATAGACATCTCCGCCATCGTCCTTGACTATGAAACCGAAACCTTTATCGGAATCATAGAAGCGCACCTTCCCTGTCGGCATGATTCACCTCAACTTCATCCTCGTTCTGCATAGCCTATCTGTTGACAGGTAATGGCGCCAGCCATAAGCCCTGATCCACCGATTGCTCGCGTCGCGAGCGGCGCTAGATAGGTGTGCTGGCAAGGCGACAACGTCGAAGGCAGGCTGGACGCCTGTCGAGCCTTGGCAACGCCGAGAAATCAGTGCGCGCGTGGGGTCGCGTAGCAGCGATGAATCGGTGGATCAGGGATTAGGGGCCTAAGTGGAGACAACAGGTGATGCCGGGCTGGCGAGGACCACTGGTGGGTCCGCTTTGTGGGCTATTATTGAACGATGGCGACGTGGAAAGATGGCCCGAGGTATGCACCGGCCGAGCGGCCGATGGGTTTCGTCGAGCCGTCCGCTAGTGTTTCGCTGGTCGGCGATCCGCCACCACCGCCTCCCCCAGCCGCCCCCCTTGAGGCGCCGCAGCTTTTCGATGACCCGGTTAGCGCTGTGCCCTTGGCTTCGATCGTGCCGGCGCCGAAGGATACCCGCGATCCTGGGGAGGCTTTTCCGATGGTTTCGACGCTTATGACCAGCGCTGACCCTGCCGGGATGGTCCGCCTGACCGCTACTGAACCGGGCGGTACGCGACCACCCAATCGCCCTTTCCATGTCAGCGCCAGCCTTAACACCACGACGGCGAGTTGGGCGCCACCGGCGGCGGGAGACCGGCCAGTGGTCGTACGCCGCCCAGTTAGGATCGCTGATCTGATGGCGGCGGCCTATCCGGCCTTGCTGATCACCCTGGTCGTGATCGGTCTGGTCGCCATCATGGACTATGTCTTGGCCTGGGCGGGCTTGCTGTTCGTCACCTTCGCGCTGGTGCCGAGGGTTCATCTACGCGTCAAGCAAACCCGGACGATCTTCCTGGTCGGCCTGGGAGGGCTGGCGACCTTATGGTTCGTCTCCCTGCTGGTTGATGCCTCCACCGCCAATGTTGACCTGGGTTTGGGCTTCTGGACCTTCCTGGTTAGCTGGTGTTTGGCTATCGCGGCGATTATCGTCCAGTGGGATGGGCTCAGTCGCGGGGAGCGGCCGGCTCCGAAACGCTAGCCTCCGCCGTGCGATCCACACCACACACACCGATCCTAGCTATCCAGAACATCCCTAACCCGACACTAGCAATGACCTTGGGGATATGTGGGGATGGCGAGAGCCTAAATGCGGGGATGGCTATCGACGCTTGGCGGCCCGTCCGGCGGTGTAGGTGACGCCGACGCTGGCGGCGATGACGCAGGCCATGGCGATCAGGTCGGTGGGGGAGAGGCGT
>JAIRKB010000162.1 GCA_031260385.1 Propionibacteriaceae bacterium
GTGTCCGCTACAGCGCCGCACCGACCTTCGTTCAGCATTGCCTAACGGTGGCGAGCGATCACTATTACCTGCTGTTCTTCCTGATTCCCCTCTTCTTATTGCTGATCTTCTTTGTGGTCGAAGATGATGACGCGGTGGTGATCATGCGTTATCGGAGCTATTTCGGTTATTTCGTACGAAAGTGGGGTTCGCTGGTTATCGTTGGTGGTCTTTTCCTGGTGGTTCAAGCCTTGGCCGTAGTGATCGCTGGGATCGCCTTACCGCTGGAGTCCGACTGGTCGATCGCGGATGGCACGGTCACTAAAGAGCTATTCGACGCGTTATCGGGGTTGTTTTCATCCCCGGGGCTAGCCTTGGCTAGTCTTAGCGCCTACCTGATGATCGGTCTAGCGGTCATCATCTGGCTGATGATGGGCCTAGCCCACTTCATCTCCCGATCCTGGATGCTGCGCCTAGTGATCACCTGGTATCTCCTGTCGGTCCTTGCTCTCAAGTTGGCGTGGCTCGGTCAACTGCCGATCACCACCTTCGCCCACCTCGTCATCCTGCACCACAACCTCAGTGGCTACCGCCTGGCGGTCACGGTCCTTACCACGGCGGTGCTGGTGAGCTTGATCGCCTACCTAGTCAAGAAACAGTGGAATCGCTCGTTCTCCCGCCGCGGTTGGCGGCCAAGGGGGATCACTGCCTACTATTGCCAAATCTTGCTCACGGCGAAAAACCTCGTCATTCTGGGGCTGGTGGTGACCGCGCTAGTGTTTTGGAACTATCGTCAGGCGGGCGGCAATCTGAGCGGTCTCGATTGGGTGGCTGGGCTCTTCGCTGGCCACGGCACCGGTCAGTTCTATGTTCTCGGTTTTCTGGAGATGCTCATCCTGTCGGGTGCCCCGGTCTATCTAATCGCGGTCTTCGTTGAACGGATGACTAACGAGCATAGTGTCTTTGTCACCGTCCGGCTGAACAAGCGTTCCCAGATGGTCGGGGGGATTTTGACCGCCGCCGGTCTGCTACTGGCGATCTATGCCTTGTTGCTATTCTTCATCCCGTTACTGGCCATGGGGTTAACCGATCGTCCTCTAGATGCCCCGACCTTGGGTCTCCTTGGCTTGTCGGTGGCAATGCGCTTGCTCGACCTGGTCGGTCAGGTCCTCTTCGTCACGGCAATCTACTGCCTAACTGGCAAAGTAATCGTCGCCTTCTTCGCCTGGATCGCCGCCTGCGCCGTTAGTCTCCTGCCAGTTCCCGGTCTGCCGATCGGTCTATCCAGCCTACTAAGGCTCGATCTCACCCCGATCGGCACCGAAGGCCTCCCGCCCTGGTTAGCTGGCAGTATTCTGCTGGTCTTTGCTGGCGGGCTCAGCCCCTGGGTCTGGCATCTGGGCCGTAAATACCTACCCCGATATTAGATTCACAACACTAGAAAGAACCAATCATGACCATCGCAATTGAACTACAGCACCTCACCAAAGGGTTCGCTGGTCGTACGATTCTCCAAGACGTCTGCCTGAAGGTGGCGAAGGGGACAACCGTCGGTCTGATCGGTGGCAATGGCTCCGGCAAATCGGTGCTCTTCGCGATGATCTGCGGGATGACTAGGCCCGATAGTGGGGCAGTGATTGTTGATGGTGTCACCTTGGGAGCAGGGATCGACTTCCCAGCCAATGTCGGGGTCTTCATTAACTCGCCTGGCTTCATCGGGATTTACTCGGGGTTCCGGAACCTGAAGTTCCTGGCCAGTATCCGCGGTGTCATTACGGACGAACAGATCCGTGAAGCAATGCGCAAGGTCGGCCTTGATCCAGACAACAAAGCAAAAGTCGACAATTATTCACTAGGGATGAAGCAGAAGCTCGGTCTAGCCCAAGCCATCATGGAAGACCAAGAGATCCTCGTCTTGGATGAACCTTTCAACGCCCTCGATTTCCAAACCTACAACGATATGCTAGAAATCATCAGCGCCCTCCAAGCCGAAGGCAAAACCATCCTGATGACCTCCCACAACTACCGCGATGTCGAACAGCTATGCGAAGCCATCTACATCATCGACCACTGCAAAGTCGTCCCCATCACCGAAACCTTGCTCCAACAATACTTCGGCAGATAATGTCGCTCGATCGGTGACGTCGCGCCTAAACGTCTATGATGGGTGGGGTGAGGAGGTGTCCATGGCACTGCCCAAGGTGGTGGCTTTTGGTGGCGGCCACGGTTTAGCGGCGACCTTGATGGCGCTGAAACGCTTGACTGATCAGGTGACGGCTGTGGTGACGGTGGCCGATGATGGTGGTTCATCGGGTCGTCTACGGGCGGAGTTTGACTGTCTGCCGCCTGGTGACTTACGGATGGCCTTGGCGGCTCTGACGGGCGATAATGCTGAAGGGCGTCTGTGGGCGGGGGTCTTGCAATCCCGCTTCAGTGGTGATGGTCCGTTGGCAGGGCACGCGATCGGGAACCTGTTGATCGCTGGACTGTGGCAGCGTAACCCCGATCCGGTCGCTGGCCTAGATCAAGTGGGACGGTTGCTGGAAATCCAGGGCCGGGTCCTGCCGATGGCGGCGATACCGCTGGTGATTAGCGCTGATGTCGTCGGCCTCGATCCACACTACCCCGAAACGATTTGTCGGATCACCGGTCAGGCCCGGATTGCCACGACCGAAGGCCACGTTCTGAGAGTCGGACTCGAACCGGAGAATCCACCGGCCTGCCAGGAGGCGATTGAGGCCGTCATGGAGGCGGACTATTTGATTCTCGGGCCAGGCTCCTGGTTCACTTCGGTCGTACCTCACCTGCTGGTGCCCGAGTTGGCTAAAGCAATCTTGGAATCCCCAGCCAAGCGGATCTGTGTGATGAACTTACTACCGGCGGGGGAGACCAGCGGTTTTACGCCCTCACACCACATGGAGGTGCTCTGGGATCACTGCCCCGAGCTCAGGTTTGATACCGTGATCGCCGATCCCGGCTTTGTCCAGGGGGACACTACTTTACGGCCGCTCGTTGAGTCGCTAGGGGCGAAGCTTTTAGTGGCTGACGTCGCCTTACATGATGGGTCGGCACGCCACGATCCGTTCCTGCTTGCTGCAACCATGGCGGCTGTGATGAAATTATGAGATTACAATAGAGAATTATCTCGGGTAAGAGGGTGGATTGATGGCTTTAACTCAAGATGTGAAAGCCGAACTAGCGGTTTTCCCGGTCGCTAAGTTCTGTTGCCGACGGGCGGAGGTGGCGACGATGTTGCGCTTCGCCGGTGGCCTCCATATCACCGCTGGGGGCATCATGGTCGAAGCGGAGTTCGACACTGGTGCCGCCGCGCGACGGCTGCGGATCGCCGTGACCGAGGTTTTCGGGTTGACTAGTGAACTGATCACCGTCAAGGGGAGTGGTTTACGGCGCGGGACGCGTTACCTCGTACGCCTGGTTAAGGACGGTCCGGCGATTGCCCGCCTTACCGGCTTGATTAATGCGCAAGGTCGACCGGTGCGCGGTTTACCTCCGGGCATCGTTGGCGCGGGAATGTGCGATGCGGTGGCGATGTGGCGGGGCGCTTTCCTGGCCCACGGTTGCCTGACCGAGCCGGGGCGTTCGATGGCGATGGAGATCACCGCCCCTAGCCAAGAAGCGGCAATGGCCCTAGTGGGGGCGGCTCGTCGTCTCGGTGTCATCGGCAAGGTTCGCGAGGTTCGTGGGATTGAGCGGGTGGTGATCCGCGATGGCGAGGCGATCGCCGTGATGCTCACCCAACTCGGTGCCCATGAAGCCCGTCTGAAGTGGGAGGAGCGACGGTTGCGCCGGGAGGTACGAGCGTCTGCTAACCGTTTGGCGAACTTTGATGATGCTAACCTGCGGCGCTCAGCGCGGGCGGCGGTCGTCGCTAGTGCTCGGGTCGCCCGGGCCTTTGAAATCCTTGGCGAGGAAGTGCCAGATCACCTAAGGGCGGCCGGGGAACTGCGGATCAGTCATCAGCAAGCCAGCTTGGAAGAACTCGGTGGTTTACACGACCCGGCTTTGACCAAGGACGCGATTGCCGGGCGAATTCGCCGCCTCTTGGCCTTGGCTGACAAACGGGCCCAGGAGTTGGGGATTGACGGTACGGAGGCTCATCTCGGCTTTGACGATGAAGGCTGACAAATACTTCTATCTGCTCCTTAGTTTTCCGCCCCGGCGGGCCCTCGGCCCGATAAGCTAGTACCAGTGGGTTTAACCCGCTGGAGTTTTCGGGCGTGATCGTCGCGCCTAGATCAGAAGAAGGAGATTCCTCCATGACCGTAAAGGTAGGCATTAATGGGTTTGGCCGGATTGGCCGTAACTATTTCCGCGCCCTACTCGCATCGGGAGCCGATGTCGAGGTGGTGGCCGCGAATGACCTCACTGACAATCAAACACTAGCTCAGTTGCTGAAGTTTGACTCAATTCTTGGTCGTTTCCCGGGGACTGTGACTTATGATGACGATGGCCTCGTCGTCAATGGCCGCAAGATCAAGGTTCTGTCAGAGCGCGATCCCGCTAACTTGCCTTGGGGCGCGTTGGGTGTTGATCTCGTGATCGAGTCAACCGGGTTCTTCACCAATGCCGAGAAGGCCAAGGCCCATATCGCCGCTGGTGCGAAGAAGGTCGTGATCTCCGCGCCGGCCTCGAACGAGGACATCACGGTGGTGATGGGCGTCAACCACACGGACT
>JAIRKB010000180.1 GCA_031260385.1 Propionibacteriaceae bacterium
GGTGATCGCCAGCCCATCGCGCTCCACCCATCGTTCAACCAAGGTGGCTTGTGAGCGCAAGGCGGCCCCCCTAAAGGAGTCGATCCCCCGATCAGGATCCCAGGTCACTATCGTCGGTGAGAGCCCATCAACCAACCCGTCGAGCACCTGGCCTTGCAGATCGTCGACATCCTCGAAGCTATCAACGATCAGCAGCGATCCAGGCGGACGAACCAGCTGCCGGGTCGCCGCATCGGCTAACTGCCGACAAGCGAGCAATAACAATTCCGGATAGTCAACCACTTGGGCGAGAGCGATAATGTCCAGATATTCCTGATAGAACCGGGCCAGGCTGACCAGCTCGGCCCGACCCTGGCGGATTCCCTGCTCCTCCACCGCCGCCGGAGACAACCCCGCCCGCTGGCAAGCAACCACGGCCTCCCGTAAGTCATCAGCGAAGATCGCTGCCGTGCGTACGATCGCAAACTCGGGCGGCCAAGCCGTCTCGGGCTGCCCGGCCAAGATCTGACGAATATGGCTGTCCTGGCGGGCAGCTGACAGCAGGGTGGGCATCGGTTCAGCGCCGTGTTGACCGATGCCAAGGGCCAGACTATAGAAGGTCGTCACATTGAGCTTCGCGAGCGGCGCCCGCCCGGCAATCGCCGCCCGGATCCGAAAACGCTCCCGCCGCGACCCGGTGATGAACAGCACCGGGCGATCACTATGGTCTAGTTCCCAGATCGCGGCTTCGATCGCTGCCGTTGTCTTGCCACTGCGCGGCCCACCAAGCAGCAAACTAGTCCCCCGGCGCAACCCAACCACCGCCATCTGGGCCTTCGACAGCACCGGTGACGTCGGTGTTGGACGGGCGACCGGTCGGTAGCTTAAGGTCATCATTCACCATTTTTCCTGCGTGAAAGCCAAATCCGGGCTGGAAACCCTGAACTCTCCCCCCATTATGGGACAGACCTCGGACAAATTACCCCTAGCCCCCCCTGTATCCGGTAGATTAGGATGACCACTCGCGTATGGAGGAAACCCATGTCTGATCTGTCGGCTCAAGCCGTCCCCGCACCGGCACCCACAGTTGAAATTCCCATCCTCTCCTTGGAAGCGCCCGCTGCGATGGCTGTGGTCCCGGTGACCCAAGCCCCAGCGATGGCCCCGCAGGTCGAGGTCGCCCAAGTGCCCGTTCTTGACGATAAGGTCTCAACCTTCATGGCCCAGATCGAGAAAGCATCCTCAAAGTCCCCGGAACTGAATGCTCAAGCCGACGCCGTCCGGGCGATGGGTGATATTGACATTCGCAAGGCGGCCGAGACCTCCAATCGCCTGCTTACCACGCCCGTGAAGTCGATTCGCGATGGCGGTTTGGCGGCAGGCTCGTCGGTAGGCAAGACCCTGATGGATCTGCGGCGGACGGTAGAAGATCTTGACCCCAAGGTCGAGACGAGCTTTGGTAAGAAACTACTTAAAAAAGTCCCCGGTTCGGCAAAGGATTACTTCCGGCGCTACCAGTCCTCCCAGGATCATCTCAATGCCATCTTGCATGCCTTGCGCTCCGGCCAAGATGAACTAACCAAAGACAATGTCTCGCTCAATATGGAGAAGCAAAACCTCTGGCAGACCATGGGACGGCTCAATCAATATATCTACATTGCCGAGCGCCTTGACTCCCAAATGACCCAGAAGATCGCCGAACTCGAGTATGCCGACCCGGATCGGGCCAAGGTCCTTAACGAGGATGTTCTGTTCTACGTCCGCCAGAAACACCAAGACCTGCTGACCCAACTAGCGGTCTCGATCCAGAGCTACCTCAGCATCGACATCATCATCAAGAACAATATCGAGCTCATCAAAGGTGTTGATCGCGCCTCCACCACGACGGTTTCCGCCTTGCGGACCGCTGTGATTGTCGCCTCCGCCCTCGGCAACCAGAAGCTTGTTCTCGACCAGATCACCGCTCTCAACCAGACCACCACCGGTCTGATTCAGCGGACCTCCGAGATGTTGCGCGATAATTCGGGCGCCATTCAGGAGCAAGCCGCCTCGGCGACGATCGGGATTGCCCAGCTCCAGCAGGCCTTCAAGAATATCTACGACACCATGGACTCGATCGACACCTTCAAGCTCAAGGCCTTGTCCAATATGGCGCAAACCATCAATGTCCTCGAGCAAGAGGTCGGGAAGTCGCGGGCCTATCTCGAACGGGTTCAGAACGCGCCGACGCCACCGGCCATTGAGGGCAGCCTGAACGTCCAACTCGAATCCTGAAAGAGGTTACCGTGGGCCTGTTTGATCGCAACCGGGAGGAACCGGTCCCTGAGGCGCCCGCCACGCCAGCGGCCCCTACGCCCGAGGATATTATGGCGGCCCTGGATCAGATGGACGCTAGGGTCACCACGGCGGCGGTCTCAACAGCGGTGGTTGCCCGCGTGAGACGGATCAGTGAGCGGCTACGCGCCACCTTGCCCCGGATGAGTAACGCCGGTCTAACCTCGGTTGAACAGTATTCCCTGATTGCGACGGCGACTAGTTACATGCCTCAAACTGTTGGCAGTTATGTACGTTTGCCGCGTGACTGGGCGGATTCCCGACCGGTCGACGCCGGGCGCTCCTCGCTCTTGGTCCTGATCGATCAGCTAGACTTACTAGGGGATACTGTCGACAAGATTTACGATGCGGTGCTAGCAAAGGATGCCCAAGCTTTGGTGGTCCATGGTCGCTTCCTCGCCGAGAAATTCGCTCCTGGTCGCCAGAACCTAAAACCAGTTTCTGCGCCGAAACCCGCCGCAGAAACTGGCCTTCTTGATCTGGGGTAAAGATGAATGATGAACCAAGCCGGGAACCGACCACCCAGGAGTTGATGTCCGACTTCACTAAGAAAGCGCCGGACTTGCTCAAACAGGTGTTAGGCCAACTGCGCGATCTGAACGTCGAACAGAGCCGGGCGATCCGCGATCTGGGGTTTGATCCCTTCGATCTTAGTGATATGAACCCCCAGGGGGCCGGAGCCTTTCCCGGAATAGGGTCATCATCAACTCCTACCCAACCAGGCCAGTCAGACCAAGGCGAGGTAGCACCAGCTCAAGTCGCCACCACCGGTCAACCAACCCCACCGGCTATCGAGGCTAAGCCCGCCAAAACCCTCGAGGAAGCCCTCGCCGAGATGGATGAACTGATCGGCCTCGACTCCGTGAAATCCGAGATCCACCGCCAATCAGCGATCTTGAGGATCCAAGGGCTGCGCCAAAAAGCCGGGCTGAAAGACCCGACGGTGACCCGTCACCTAGTTTTTGTCGGCAACCCGGGAACCGGGAAAACCACCATGGGCCGTCTGGTCGGGGATATTTATCGGGCGCTTGGTCTGTTGTCAAAAGGCCATCTGATTGAGGTTGACCGCTCCGAGTTGGTCGCTGGCTATCTCGGCCAAACGGCGATCAAGACCGCTGAGGTCGTCGAGAAAGCCGCTGGTGGCGTCCTGTTTATTGATGAGGCCTACGCGCTGGCTGGTGACCAATATGGCCAGGAGTCAATCAACACCCTCGTCAAAGAGATGGAGGATCGGCGCGGGGATCTGGTGGTTATTGTCGCTGGTTATCCAGTGCCGATGGCGAAGTTCATCGCCGAAAACCCGGGGCTCGAATCCCGGTTTCGGACCACGATCATCTTCCCCGATTACACCGATGACGAGTTGGTGGAAATCTTCACCTCCCTGGCATCGAAAGCCGATTTCGACCTGCCCGAAGACACCATTCGCGCTTTCAAGGCCCAGTTGGCCCTCCAGATCCGCGACGAAACCTTCGGCAATGGGCGCTACGCCCGCAATGTTTTTGAGGCGGCAATCGGCAAGATGGCTTGGCGACTAAAGGATGTCGAAGAACCAAGCTTGGAGCAGTTGCGCGCCATCCTGCCCGAAGATGTTGCCCCGGAACCGGGGCCGCGACCGGTCGTACCAGAAATGGTGGAAGAATCATGAGCCAGACCCCCTACATCAAGGTCACCTCTCAGGCGGCGTTCGCCTCCCCTCAGCTGGCGATAACCCAAGCTGCCCCCCGGACCTTGCAAACCACCCTGCCACCGCCGCTGCCCGCTAGTCCACTGTCTCATCGGCTGCCGGGCCCCCAGTTCTACTACGTTATGCGAACGGTGTTGGTTGTCTTCACCCTGGTGTCAGCAACCTTGTGTACGGCGGCCGTCCTGATGGCGATGACCTCGACCCCCGCCGGAGGTATTGATGTGCTAGCGGTGATCGTGACGATCCTGGCTTGTGCCGCCTTCTTGGTCGCCATGATCGTCACCGCTCGTCGTTCCCACCGCGTGATTAATCTGGGGCTAGCGATCGGACTGGCCGCCGCCGCCACCCAGATGGTGGTCTTCTTGACCTACGCGGCTAGTAGTTTTAGCTTTGGTGTTTGGTACATCATCATCATTGAAACCCTGAGACTTATTGGCGTGATTGCGCCGCTGACCGGCCTTCAAGCCCGGATCAGGGAGTATTCATGAGTGTGCCCTGGCCCGCTGGGTCGCCCCAGAACCCACCATCGATCCCTCAGACGCTGACCTACCTGGATCAACTGGGGGCTTGGCTAGAGGCGCAACGCAGCGAACTAGATCGGCTCGACAAGAAGATGCAACAAGGGGCCGGTGAACTCGGGGTTCATGACATTGCCATGACCCTGACGGTCTGGCAAGCCATCAACCAGCGCTACACCGACCTGCTGAAAACCTGGGACTCCGGTCGGGTTACCGAGGTCGAACTCAAACGGCTGGCGGTGATGACCTGGGCCAATCTCAACGACCCGCTCACCCCGGGGGTCTCCCTGTCGACTGGCGGTGGTTTGGCGCTGAGTCTGCCGGAAGCCTGTCGGATGTTGGATGCCTTGATTGCTCAACTGTCATCCCGCCACCAGTTGTCCCCCATGCCAACCCAGGTTTCGACCCGGATCGTCGCCTTGCGCGCCCAGGTCGAGAGGATCAAGGACCAAGCCGGGCTCGATCCGCCCGCCGTACGCCAACTCATCGAACCGAAGATCGCCGACCTAGTCAACGACGTGAGAGTCGTCATTGAGAAGGCCGACCGCGGGGCTGATATTGGTGGAATCCTCGGACCAGCCGAGGTCAAGGCCGCCCAATTGGAACGCGACCTGATCGTCGGCCATGCCGAGCGGGCCCAACTCGTCGGTAAGGTCCAGGACGCCAAAAACAAGCGTGCCGGTTTGAAACGGCGCGAACAGACTGTGGCGGCTTTAGTGGTCAAGACCCAAGCTGAAGTAGACCCGGCGCCGAAATACGCCGTCCCCCAGGTGGACGCGCTCGGTGAGGTTCCGACCACAGCGGCCGAGCTGACGGCTTATCTAGCGCGCCTTGACCAGGTCAACGCCGCCCTGGAGATCGTCCAGAAGGCCAACCAAGCCGCGGCCGGGCGCCTCGAAGGGGTGGTAAGACGTTTTCAGGTGGCCAAGGCAGCCAAGGCGGGCTTAGCTGACCCCCTCTCGATCACCCTCGCGGATCAACTAGAGCAGCTTTTCATTACCAAACCAGCGCCGATTGATGTCATCGAACCGCTTCTCGGCGCATATGAGGCTACGGGGAGGAAGCCATGAGATGTGTCCAACCGGGATGTACGG
>JAIRKB010000255.1 GCA_031260385.1 Propionibacteriaceae bacterium
CCATCGCCTGGTATCAAGCCAATGAAACCTGGTGGCGTGAAGCCAAGGACGCCACCGAAGCGACATACGCCCTCCAAGGCCAGTAAAGCCACCGAGGACCCCGAATGAACATCGACACCACCCCGATCCCCGGTTTACTGGTTATCCACCTTGACGTCCACGCCGATAACCGCGGCTGGTTCAAGGAGGCCTGGCAACGTGAAAAAATGGTCGAACTCGGCCTACCTGACTTCCGCCCGGTCCAAAACAATATGAGCTTCAATCTGGTTGCTGGCACCACTCGCGGTATCCACGCCGAACCCTGGGACAAGCTCGTTACCTCGGCCCACGGGCGTTTCTTCGGCGTCTGGGTTGATCTACGCGACGGACCCGGCTTTGGGACGGTCTTCACCACCGAGTTCGACCACAAGACGGCGATCTTCGTGCCGTACGGAGTCGCTAACGCCTACCAAACCCTCACCGTTGGTGCTTCCTACTCCTACCTGGTTAACGATCACTGGACGCCAGAGAAGATCCCCGACTACTCGTATGTCAATCTGGCAGACCCTAGTCTGGCGATTGACTGGCCGATCCCCCTGACCGACGCCGAAATCTCTGATAAAGACCGCCACCACCCCAACCTAGATCAGGCCAAGCGTCTGCCAGGCGCCAAACGGACCCTAATTCTCGGTGGTAATGGGCAACTCGGCATCGCCTTGGGGGCCCTCTACCCTGACGCCCACCGCATCGATATCCTCGATCTCAACCTAACTGATCCCGATCAGGTCGCCGCCTTCCCCTGGCGGGATTTTGACCCGATCATCAACGCCGCCGCCTGGACGAATGTTGACGGCGCCGAAACCCCGTCCGGGCGTCGGGGGGCTTGGAAGGCGAACGCCACCATGCCAACCACCCTGGCTCGAATTGCCCTCGCCGGTGGCCAACGTCTGGTTCACATCTCCTCGGATTACGTTTTCGATGGTTGGGAGTCCAGCTGGTCGGAGACCGCCGATTTCGCTCCCCTCAGTGTCTATGGAGCCTCCAAAGCCGCTGGTGACCTCGTCGTCTCACTAGTGCCGCGTCACTACCTCGTTCGCACCTCCTGGGTGGTTGGTGAAGGCCGAAACTTCATCTCGACGATGGCCGATCTGGCTGATCGGGGCTTGAGCCCGCAAGTCGTCTGCGACCAGATTGGGCGTTTGACGCACACTGCCAACCTCGCTGCCGCTATCAAACACCTACTGGACACTAACGCCCCATACGGAACCTATAACTGCACCGACGGCGGCGAGCCGATCAGTTGGGTCGATGTTGCTAAAGCGGTCTTCGTCAAGCAGGGTCGTTCAGCGGGCGATGTCACACCCGTGGCTACCGAGCAGTATTACGCCGGTAAGGAGAATATCGCGCCGCGGCCCGCTCACAGCGTGCTCGATCTGACGAAATTGGAAGCCACTGGCTATGTCATCCCGACTTATCCGCTCGGTGAGTAGTTACCAGATCTCGCAGTCGGCTTCGGTCTGAATCGTCACCGGCGGACGCATGATCGGGCTCGTTGGAGTGGATGTCGGGCCGAGTCCACCACCAGTGTTCGTCGCCCCTGGGGTGGTGGGCACCGTTGACTGCGTTGGGTCGACCGGGGGCAAGGCCTCCTCGCCGGGCAGTAGCTGATCGTTTTTCAAGGCTTCCCAGATCGGTAGGGCCTCCCATTCGTTCAGCACCACCCCACCCTCTTCGACATAGTGCCACGGCACTGTCATCCCATAGATAGCATCAGTGTTGAAATGCCGTAGCGAGAAGGCAAATCCGGCGAGATCCAGCAACTTATTGCCGCCAAGGTCGGTGGTGACCGAAGCTAAAGCCTTCTTGACAAAGTCGTACAACTTCGAAAGATCCGTCACCAAATTTAGATCCATGACGGTCTGGATCAGGGCTTTCACGAGGGCCTGTTGACGCTGGATCCGGGCAATGTCGGTGCCATCGCCTAGGCCATCGCCGGTCCGAGCGCGCGCTAGCTGGACCGCATGCCAGCCATCAAGCTTGCTCACCCCAGCCGGAAGATCAAGCCCGCCAGCATTTTCCGAATAGATCGGGCACAGCAGGTTAACATTGACCCCGCCAACAGCGTTTACGACGTCGACGAAACCAGCGAAGTCGACCATTAAGTAGGCGTCGATGTAGACATCGGTCAAACTTTCGACCGTCTTGATTAGGCAGGCGACGCCGGTGGCCTGACTACCGCCTTGCTCCCAGCCGTAGAAGAAAACCTCGTTGAACTTCACCGTGGCCCAAGACGCGTAGATGATATCCCCGTCCCCGTCCTCGCACTCCGCCACTCGCACCCGAGCATCACGCGGGAACGAGACGATCTCGACCCGCGTACGATCGCCGGAGATGTGGGCGATAAAGGTCGTATCGGAACGGCCAAAGATCAGATCATCGTCGGCCGAGATCTCGACGTTGCCCCCTTCGCGAGAGTCTGTGCCCATGACCAGGATGTTGAGCGCTCGACCAGCATAAGGATCGCCGGGGTTACTAACCTCGGAGGTTGGTCCCTGAGTGGTCGGACGAGGCCCCGGCACCTTAACCTGCCCACCGCCGAGACCGGACTGCAAGGAAAAGAAAATATAGGTCCCCGTACCGCCGACGATCAGAACGACCGCCAGGAGCGAAACGAGCACAATCTTGACCGCACGGCCTTTTCGAGGGCCGGTTTCCGCCCGCAGCACTTTGCCTGAATCTTCATCAATGAACGCTCGCGACGGCGTCGCTTTCATGAATCACCACCAACAATCGGACTCGGATTGGATATACGGCGGTGGGGGTGGACCGGCATCGGGAAGATTCGTAGAGGCTCCCGCAACAGTACCGCCGCCGTTTTGATCACCATACCAGGAATCGTCGCCAACATCTGCATCGTCATCATCGTCGTCGCGCGGTAGTGGAGTGTCATTACGCAAGGCATCCCAGATGGGATCGGCAAGCCAATCGAGCAAGAGCACAGAGCCGCCATCGGGGGCCGAACCAACCGGAATCGTGATCGAATAGATCGTATCTGGATTGAAATTCTTCATCGACAGGCCAAAACCGACCATCTTGAGCAGGTTTCCATCCGCCAGATTGGTTGACAGCGAACCAAGCACAGCGGAGGCTAGGCCGTAGAGCTTTGGAAAATCGGAGACATAGTCCATCGCTACGATCTTGGCGAACAAGGCCTTAACCAGGGCTTGCTGGCGTTTGATGCGATTGAGATCCGATCCATCACCGACCCCGTCACCAGTTCGCGCTCGGGCTAATTGGACCGCTGTATAACCGTCGAGGTGGGCCACTCCCTCGGGTAAATCGAGCCCACCAGCCTTTTCCGAGTAGAGATCACAGCGCATCGTCACATCAAGGCCACCAATCGCGTCGACGACCTTTACAAACCCCGCGAAATCGATCACCACATAGGCATCGATATAAACCCCAGACATTTCCTCAACCGCCCGGATGGTGCAGGCCGCCCCCGTCGAAATATCACCAGCATCGGCTCCAAAAGCAAAAGCGGCATTGAACTTTTGATACCAGCCCGCCCCGTAAACGACGTAACCTTCAGCATCCTGGCAGTCTGGGATGTAGATCAAGGTATCGCGTGGGATTGACACTAATTCCACGCGCGTCCGATCAGCGGACACATGGGCGATGAAGGTCGTATCGGAGCGCATCAAGACTTCGTCGTCATCGGCTGAGATGCCGGTGTTGGCTCCTTCGCGAGAATCGGTTCCCATCACCAAGATGTTGAGGGCCCGTCCGGAGTAGGGGTCCTTAGGATCGGAGGGGGCAACGGTTGAGGTTGGCACCTTGGGACGGTTGGTTCCTAGAAGATCGTCGACCTGGCCAACATCCATCCGCGATTGTAGGTAATAGAGCGCCCCGCCGATGCCACCGCCCGCCACTAGAACCAAAGCCAATAACGAAACCAGGGTAACTTTTAGCGCTCGGCGTGTCTTGGAGCCGCGATGGGGGGTGCGCAGAGGTTTTCCGGACTTATCGTCAACGATCGCCCGGGAGGGAGCCTTACTAGAGTTCGGGCGTTTAGAGGTCTTTTCGGTGACTTT
>JAIRKB010000019.1 GCA_031260385.1 Propionibacteriaceae bacterium
CTGCGATCCGCCACCTCGGTGAGGGTCGCGAACTCGATCTCGATCTCCACCTGCCCCGGGCCGCCGTTCTCACTGTGGTGATATTTGATCGGAATCCCGTGGTCCTCGAGGGTGCGGACAATCTGGTTCCGCAAGCCGTAACTACAGTCGTTCGGGAGATCAATATGGTAGCCGCCGTGAGCCGGCACCTTATAGCCTGGGTTGCGATGTTCCGGATCGTACGGTGAGTTGATGGCATTCCAGGCCGACTGGCTGGAGTCGAGGTGGACTTCGATATCGCGGGTTGTCGTCCGGTATTCGACGTTGTCAAGAAGGTAAAACTCAAACTCGGGGCCGAAGAGCATCTGGTCAGAGATCCCGCTCTCGGCCAGGAACCGCTCAGCCTTCTGGGCGACATAACGCGGGTCAGACTCAAAGCGGACATAGTCGTCGCGAATCTCGTAGATGTCACCAATCATAGTCAGGGTGGGGGATGGCGCGACCGGATCGACAAAAGCCGAGGAGAGGTCAGGGATGAAGACCATGTCTGATTTCTCGACGGTTAAGAACCCGTAACTGGAGCCATCGAAACCAATTCCGTTGCGCGCCAACTCCGGCGTGAAGCGTTCGACGGGGATGGTGAGGTGGTGCCAGCGTCCCGCTAAATCGATCTCCTTGAAATCGATCATCGTGATCTGATGTTTGGCGATTAACGCTTTGATATCTTCGTACCTGTCATGCACGATAGCCCTCCTATGGTCGCATACAATTATCCCATGATTGACCCGAAACTGCTTCGCAATGACCAAGACCGTTTACGCCGTGCCCAGGAGATTCGCGGCGAGTCGGCGGAATTGATTGATGAGCTGATCGCCGCCGATGAATCTCGCCGGGCGGCGATTGCTGAGTACGAAGCCTTGCGCGCGGCGCAGAAGGAGTTTGGACGGTCAGTGGCGCAGGCGAGCGCCGAGACGCGGCCAGCCCTGCTCGCCGAAGCCAAGGATCTCGCCGAAGCAGTCAAGGGTGCCGAAGCGGCGACCAAGGCCTGCGAGGAAACCTTCGAGGAGAAACTCGCTATGCTGCCCAATCCGGTCTACGAAGACGTGCCGCGCGGTGGGGAAGATGACTTTGCGGTCCTTGAGACTATCGGGGTGCCGCGCGACTTCGCTGCCGAGGGTTTTGAGGCTCGCGACCACCTGGAATTGGGCGAGATGCTCGGGGCGATCGACATGACCCGGGGGGCGAAGGTCTCCGGCTCGCGCTTCTACTTCCTGACCGGGGTGGGGGCGCTCCTCGAGCTCGCCTTAACCCAGTATGCAGTGTCGCGGGCTCTGGCCTGGGGGTTCACGCCGATGATCGTGCCATCCCTGGTTAAGCCCTCGGCGATGGAGGGGACCGGGTTCTTGGGTCAGGCGGCGGTTGATGTCTACCATCTACCAGCCGATGATCTCTACCTGGTCGGGACCTCGGAGGTCGCCCTCGCCGCCTATCACAGTGATGAGATCCTCGACGGCGAGCAACTCCCGCTGCGCTATATGGGCTATAGCCCTTGCTACCGGCGCGAAGCCGGGTCGTACGGCAAGGACACCCGCGGAATCTTCCGCGTCCACTGGTTCGACAAGGTCGAGATGTTCGTTTACTGCCGTCCGGAGGATTCGCCAGCCCAACATCAGGCCCTTCTCGAGTTCGAAAAAGAGTTCTTGACCTCGCTTGGCATCCCCTTCCAGGTTCTGGAGGTCGCCGCTGGTGACCTCGGTCTGTCGGCGGCGCGCAAGTACGATTGCTATGGCTGGGTGCCGAGCCAGGCCCGCTATCGGGAGGTAACCTCGACCTCGGATTGTACGGAATTCCAGTCGCGGCGGCTCAATATCCGGGCGCGTTATGCCGACGGCATCGGGCCGGTGGCGACCCTCAATGGCACGCTCTGTGCGATGACCCGGATGATCATCATGATCCTGGAGAACCACCAGAACCCCGACGGTTCGGTGACCGTGCCAGCGGTTCTTCGTCCCTATCTTGGCGATCGTGAGCTCTTGACCCCGACGAGTGTTGGATGAGTTGGCAACCCCGGCTCGTCGCTCTAGACATCGATGGTACGATCGCTGACGAAGCCGGGTTCGTACCCTTTCCCCTAGCGCAAAAACTCCGCCAAATCGCCCGCGCCGGAATCCCAGTCATCTTGGTGACCGGTCGGGCCTGGTTATCCTCACAATTAGTCTTGGACCAACTCGGGTTGGCAACACAATATTGTGTTTGTAATAACGGTGCCACGATCGTGACCTATCCACCGGCGCAGGTGGTGAGGGAACAGACCTTTGACCCGGCATCCTTGATGGCGGTGTTGAGCCAGCATCCGACCGCTTGGGCAGCGGTCGAGGATTTCGGGCGGGGCTATCGGGTTTCCGGCCCGGAGCCACCGAATATGACCTATCCCCTCCATGGGCAGATCTATATCGAGACGATGGCCCAGTTGGCCTCCCGGCCGGTGACCAGAATCATTGTGCGGGATGGATTCGCTACCGCCGACGAATTCAAGGCCCTAGTCGGGCGGCTAGACCTTCGGGGGTTGTCCCATTCCCAAGGGGCCAATAACTGGCTCGACATTGGGCCTTCGCGCAAGGATTGGGGCTTGGCGATCGTCGCGGAGGCCCTAGGGGTCGCCCAAGAAGATATCTTGGCAATGGGTGACTCTTATAATGACGTCGAATTACTAGCTTGGGCCGGTCGCGGCGTCGCTCTCGGGGAGGCACCCGATGAGTTGCTCGCCGTGGCGGACGCCGTTACAGAACCTTTCGGTGAAGGGGGTACACTTCTAGAACTGAATCGGTGGTTTCCGCCACCATTAAAATGGGTTTCTTGAAGTTAACTGGGGTTCGCGCGTTTGTCGGCGTGTGAAATACTAGGAGACCGAGTCGAGCCGGAGGTTGTGGATGATTGATGTGACGCAGCTAACCAAGAAGTTTGGGGCAAAGGTCGCTGTGGACAATCTGACTTTTTCCGTGCGCTCCGGCACGGTCACTGGTTTTCTGGGCCCGAATGGTGCCGGCAAGACCACCACTATGCGGATCATCCTTGGCTTGGAACGCCCGACCAAGGGTCGGACGAGAGTTAATGGGCGCTCCTATAAGGGCGCAAAGTCGCCGATCACCGAGGTTGGGGCTCTGATGGAGTCCCGCTCTTTCCATCCGGGACGGACCGCCCAGGACAATCTGCGCGCGATCGCTGCTACCCATGGTTTGGGTCGAAAACGGGTCGAAGAGGTGTTGGATCTGGTCGGCCTCGCCGAGGTCGCTGGCAAGCGGGCGGGCCAGTATTCGCTTGGTATGGCGCAACGCCTTGGTCTCGCCACCGCGCTCTTGGGCGACCCGGAGACCTTGCTCTTGGATGAGCCGATCAATGGGCTTGATCCAGA